>JAYVMJ010000278.1:0-5215 GCA_043759025.1 Verrucomicrobiota bacterium
CCTTTGTGATCGAACTGGTACTTCTTTCCCCGTGGTTCGGCGCCAGTGGCAACAATTTGGTGAGTGAACTCGCGCTGACGGTCCGCGGCGTACAGGAAGGCCACATTTGGATTTTTCTTACCCACGGCCTGCTACACGGCACCGGAAATCCATTCCATATTCTCGTCACCGTCCTCGGGCTCATTTTCATCGGCCGCGAGGTAGAACCCCTGTTGGGTCGCCGGAGATTTTTTGCGGCTTATATTTCCACGCTCGTAGCGGGCGGACTGGCATGGACTGCGGTCCATTGGGTGCACGGAGGCGTCTACCTGGGGGCAAGTGCCGCTGTGCTCGGATTGTTGACGGTGCTGGCCTTGTTTTATCCGGATCATGAAATCAACTTCCTGCTTCTTTTTCTATTCCCTGTCACCGTCCGGCCCAAATATGTGATCGCTGCCCTGCTTGTGCTAAATCTGTTTTTGTTGGGCACCTATGAAATTCCCGGTAAACCCGTTTTTCTCAATTACTCACCGGCGGCTCATTTGGGCGGAATGTTAGCCGGATGGATTTATTTCAGGTACTTTCACGCCAACAACGGTTGGGACCGCGCCCCTTCCCTCAAGCTGCCCAGCTGGCTTCATCGAAAAGCGAAAGCGGAGGAGGCAGTCCCCGAACCAGTTCATAAATTAGCAACTTCCTCCGCGGAACTGCGGGCGCAGGCCGACCTTATTCTGGACAAGATTAACAGTCATGGCTTTGGCGCGCTAACCGATTACGAAAAACGCCTCTTGGACGAGGCAAAGGATCTTTTGAGCCGCTCCTGATCACCTAATGCAGATCGCACGAATCACTTGTAATCTTCACCCGAAACAGAGGTTTCTCGCAACAAACGGTATTTTATGCCGACTAATCATTATCCCTTTATCTTAAATTCGTGAATTTCCACTCTTTGCGCTTCCCCAAGATACTCGCCCTATCGCTCGCCCTTTTAACTGCGGCCTCTGCCGCCTTGGATCGCGACTTTAAGACCACGCCGGTCATGCGCCTTGAAACGCGGGCGCTGATGCAGATGTTGGAAGTTTATCACTACAACAAGGACGCCGTCACGGCCGCGAATTATCCGCAGCTGATTTCGGATTTCATGGCGGAGTTGGACCCGCAACGTTTGTTTTTTACCGCGGAAGATGAACAGGCATTTCGCCGTCAATACGGCAATCGCATCGAGACCGACCTCGCCTACCTCGGCAACATCGACATCGCATTCGATATTTACCGGGTTTACGAGCAGCGCGTCCAATCACGCACCGCGTGGGTTTTCGAGCAGTTGAAGCAGAAATCCGATTTCAACTCCCAGGAATCGTACACGCCAGATCGCAGCAAAAGCCCGTTCCCGGCAAACGCCGCCTCGGCAGACGACGTCTGGCGCCGCCGGATTAAATACGAGATCCTGCAGGATCTTCTCTCCAAAAAACCAGCGGACGATGCCACGACGACCGTACACAAACGCTACGATCGCATGTTAAAAAACCTGAGCGATATCGAAGCGGCAGACATCCAGGAAATGTATCTCACCTGCCTGACGCGGATGTACGATCCGCATTCCGACTATTTCTCCGCCGATACCCTGCAGGATTTCAGTATCCAGATAAAACTGTCGCTCATCGGAATCGGCGCCGTGCTCAGTATTGAGGACGATGGCAACTGCGTCATCCGCGAAGTCGTCCCCGGCGGTCCCGCTTTCAACAGCGGTCAAATCCACGCCAACGATAAGATTCTCGCGGTTAAACAAGATGGCGCGGAAATGATCGAGGTCGTCGGAATGAAACTACGCCGCATCGTCGATATGATCCGCGGCAACAAGGGCACCAAGGTAACTCTCACCATTCTTCCGCACGCTGAACTGGACGCGACCAAGACCAAGGAAGTCGTCATCACCCGCGACCTCATCAAGCTGAACTCGTCGCGCGCGTCAGCGTCGGTTTACGATGTCCCCGGGGACAACAACACGACCATTCCAGTCGGCGTCATCGTATTGAATTCTTTTTATGGTCCGTCCGAGGAAACGACGGACACCGATGCCAAGAGTACCGCGACCAAGGATGTCGCGGAATTGATCGGCAAGTTGAAGAAGCAGGGCATCAAAGGCCTGGTCATCGATCTTCGGCGGAATGGAGGTGGCCTGCTCTCCGAAGCGGTTGATCTCACGGGTTTGTTTGTGCCGCAGGGTCCGGTCGTTCAGGTACGTGACTCGCTGGGACAGGTTACCGTGGATAGCGACACCGATTCTTCGGTCACCTACGATGGTCCGCTCGCCGTGCTTACTTCGCGCTTCAGCGCCTCGGCTTCTGAGATCTTTGCGGGTGCACTCCAGAATTACGGACGCGCCGTGATTGTGGGCGACAGTTCGACCCACGGCAAAGGTACCGTGCAAGCCGTGCTCGAAATGAAACGCTTTATGCCGCGCTTGAGTCAGGACGTAACCGACACCGGCGCTGCGAAACTTACCGTACAGAAATTTTATTTGCCCAACGGTTCCTCCACCCAAATGAAAGGCGTGATCCCGGACGTCTCGCTTCCGTCGATCGACGATTATCTCCCGATTGGCGAAGCCAGCCTGCCGCACGCGTTGATGTGGGACGAAATTAAGTCGACTTCGTTCCAAGGCAAAACCCTCGCGCCCACTTTCCTCAAACCACTCCTGGAAGCCAGCCATACCCGCCAGGATTCGCTCGCTGAGTTCTCGTACCTGAAAAAAAATATCGACTGGTTTAAGGAACGACAGGAGCAAAAAACCATCTCGTTGAACCTGCAACAGCGGGAAACGCTAAAACAAACCGACGAGGACTTCAAAAAGAAAATGGATGCCGAACGCGACGTTTTGGCGAAGGCGAATTATGTTTCCCGCACAGTCAAACTCGACTCGGTCATAAAGGCCGAGAGCACCGCCCCGAAGGACGCAATTGCCACTGCAAATGTCGACGACAGCGATGCCGACGCCGCGGACGGTGACAGCGAAAGCAAATTGGATGTGCACCTGCGTGAAACCCTGCGGATCCTCAAAGACGCGATGCACGAGAATCCCAACCCGGAATATTGGGCGGACGCCACCGTCCCGGCCACCGCTGCGGCCAGCCTACACAAAGGCTAGGAAATACCGCTCGCGGCCGGTTAGATCCTTCCGAGATTCCATCCGCAAATAGCCTGCTGTGGTGGCGGCTTCCCCGAGGAAGTCTCGTTGGGCCATCCCTGTTTCGCAGGCGAGCATTCCACCAGGGGTTAAGTGAACGCGAGCCTGCGAAACGATCTGGCTCAAGTCCGTGGTGCCATCCACCCCGGACGACAATGCCGTCATCGGTTCAAATTCCCTGACCTCCTGTGGCGTTTCCGCTGTTTCCTTATCGGAAAGATACGGGGGATTGGCGACGATCAGCGCAAATTTCTCGTCCGCCCCCACTGCGGCGAACCAATCGGATTCGAGAAAACGCACCCGTTGCTCCAGACCCGTGGCAATGGCGTTTTCCCGCGCGAGCGCCAGCGCTTCGGCACTTTTATCCACTGCGGTTACCGATGCGTCCGGATAGGCCTTCGCGAGCGCCAGCGCAATGGCCCCGCTGCCCGTGCCAAGATCAAGTACGCTCGCGGGAGCAGCCGTCAGTCGACGCGTGATCAATTCGACCAAATATTCCGTTTCCGGGCGCGGAATCAATGCGCGACGGTCCACCTTCAATTTCAGCCCGCCAAACTCAGTTTCCCCGAGAATGTATTGAACGGGCTCGCGGTTACCGCGGCGTTTTACCAGCGGCCGGATTTTTTCCAATTCCACTTCGGAAAGTGGTCGTTCGAATTGCAGGTAAAGCTGCATGCGTTTCAACGCGAGCGCGTGGCCAATGATCAGTTCCGCATTCAGCCGCGCAGATTCCACGCCGCGCTTTTCGAGAAAATCGGTCGTGCGCTTGATGATTTCGAGAACCGTCAGCATGGCTCAGTCTTCATCCGATCCACTGCGGGGCCGCACCGGCACCGGACCTCCGGTGAGTTCGGCAAGTTTCTCCTCAAACGCCGCGCGTTGCAGCGCCTCAATGATCGTATCGATGTTCCCTTCCAGAATCGACGGAAGACTGTACAACGTCAGGCCGATCCGATGATCGGTGACGCGGTTTTGCGGAAAACTATAGGTCCGGATGCGTTCACTGCGGCCGCCCGTGCCGATCTGGTCGCGACGTTGAGCCGCATACTTGGCCTTTTCCTCATCCTCTTTTAATTTAAGCAAACGCGATCGCAACACGGCCATCGCGCGGGCCTTGTTTTTGATCTGCGATCGATCATCCGCGCAGTAAACGGTGAGCCCGCTGGGCTTGTGCACGATGCGCACCGCAGAGTCCGTAGTGTTCACGCCCTGCCCTCCCGGACCACTCGCACGCTGCACGGTGATTTCCAAATCCTCAGGATCAATTTCAACGTCCACTTCCTCGGCCTCGGGCAATACCGCCACGGTCACAGTGGAGGTGTGGACGCGCCCGTTCGCCTCGGTCACTGGAATTCGCTGCACACGATGAACGCCGCTTTCATATTTCAGCTGCTTGTAAACCTGCTGACCGGTGATGAGAAAGATGACCTCCTTGAACCCGCCGCGATCGGACACGCTCGAGCTCATCGGTTGAATTTTCCAACCACGCCCTTCGGCATAACGCACGTACATTCGATAAAGTTCGGCGGCGAACAACCCGGCCTCGTCTCCACCGGTGCCGGCGCGGATTTCAAACACCGTATTACGCGAATCCGATGGATCAGGCGGAATCATCGCGCGGAGAACATTTCCCTTCAGCAGATCGCGTCTGGCCTGCAATTCAGGCAGCTCGGCCACGGCCAGCGCCTTCAACTCGGGGTCCGCCGCAACGTCTTTGATCAACGCGGCATGTTCCGCCATTTCCATGCCCGCTTTTTCGTATAATTGATAATCGTCGACCATTTGCCGCAAGCCCTGCTGTTCGCGGGAAATTTCCGTCGCCTTGCGGGCGTTGGCATAAAACGAGGGTTCCGCCATTTGGGCGGAAAGCTCGTCCAACCGAAGCTGAAACGAGAAGATATCCGGAAGTGTGTCCATGCGGGAAATGAAGAGGGAAATTGCGAATTGCGTCAGCCGCGTGCCACGGCTTTATGAATGACAAATCAACGGCGATAATCTCGTCGTCTAGTAGAAAACATTCGCGATGGCCTCAACGCTCTTCACTCAGAA
>JAYVMJ010000279.1:0-3133 GCA_043759025.1 Verrucomicrobiota bacterium
TGTCAGCGCTGAGGTAGCGCGCGACCGCCGGGCGCGCCGCCTTGTGCTGGGCCATCGCTTGCGACCTGCCTTCGATCACCCCATTGACCTCGCGTGAAGGCATCCGTCGTTCAAACCTTGGAGCCACAGCGACCCCGCTGTGGTCCGGCCCGCGCAATCCGAATTCTGTCATAAGGTAGGGCGGGGTTATCCTTAACCCGCCGGGAATTGCCGCAAACCGTCTCGATCCCAGAATCGCGCTCAGAACGTTAGTGATAACCGGCGCGAACGGCGGGTTAGGGATAACCCGCCCTACCTTCAATCACGCGACCTTCGCATTTTCCAAAAATCCCCGCAGGAATTTACCGCAAAACCGAATGCGCCGTTGCCAGCGGGGTGGCCGGGTGTTTAGTGAGCGCACTCTCTAATTGTGAAGTTAATCCGCGCCCTCGACCTCGGAAGTTTTTTCAAGCTCACCACCCGTGAGCGGTTCGATTGGGTGGTGCCCGTTTGCATGATCCTGCTCTCGACGATCGGGATTTTCTTCATTTACAGCGCCCAATTGGCCACCAACCAACACCAGTGGACCACCCAGGTGGCATGGATGGCTCTCGGTGCCTGCGCTTATATCGCCACTTCGCTCTTCGACTACCGCCTGTGGCTGAAATACGCCCACTGGGTCTATCTGCTCGCGATCACCATGCTGTTGCTGGTCCTGCTTCCGTTCATCGGCACCACCCACGGCATGGGCGCGCGTCGGTGGCTCGACATCCCGGGTCTCGGCGCTTTTCAACCGTCCGAAGTAGCCAAAATCGCCGTCCTTTTCGCCACCGCCTCCATCCTGACGGGCTCCAAACTGGGCACCGTGCGCGACTCTTTGCAGGTGCTGATCAAATTGGCCCTTGCCGTTGGGATTCCCATGTTGTTGATAATCGCGGAACCTGATCTCGGCAGCGCGCTTGTGATCGCCCCGATGGTCTTTGCCATGCTTTATGTCTCCAACCTTTCCATGCGTTTCTTTGCCGGGGCCTTGGGCATTTTTGCCCTCCTGATCGGCGTTGTGGCGTTGGACGTGTGGCGTTACGCGGCCTTTATCGAATCGAATCACTTGGATTATTCCAATTCGCACGGCGAATACCACTCTTGGCTCCCGCTGCGAGACTACCAGCGCAATCGCGTGCTCGCCTTTGCCATGCCGGACAAAGTCGACCCGCTCGGCATAGGCTGGAACAGCCGCCAGTCGCTCATTTCCGTCGGATCGGGCGGGCTCTTGGGCAAGGGTTGGACCGAGGGCACCCAAGCCAAGCTCGGTTACCTGCCGCGCGCCGTCGCGCATAACGATTTTATCTTCTCCGTCATCGCGGAGGAACGAGGATTTTTGGGAAGCATCACCGTCATTGGACTATTTGGCGTGGTGTTGTTGAATGGACTGCGGATCGCGAGCATGGCTCGCGACCGTTTCGGCACGCTCATCGCGCTGGGTGTCACGGTTCTCATAACCGTGCACGTGTTCGTCAACATCGCCATGACCATCGGCCTGCTGCCGGTGAAAGGTATACCGCTTCCATTTATTAGCTACGGCGGCACGTTCGTGCTCAGCTGCTGCGTACTGCAAGGACTGGTTCAAAGCGTCTATCGTTTTCGGAGGGACTTTTAAATGAGCCTCCTGCCACGCGATATGGACCGCTCTGCCGGAATTTCCTGCAGGCAGCCCGCTGGACACCCGCGCCCCGTGTCAACCACCACCAGGGATCAACCCCACCATGAACGACAATCAATCCAACCCCAACACGTCCCCGCAGGACGATGCTGCCCGTTATGAGGAAGAACTCGCCAATCCACCGCCGCAAACCAACACCGAGCAGCTCACTGCCGACCAGCTCCGCAAAGAATCCAAGGAACGCGCCGCCGACCGGCCCATCCTCCAGAAAATCCTAAACGTTTTCCGCAAGGAAAAGGGCACGTTCCGCGAACTCGTCATCAATTCCGAGCCGCTCGAAAAGCGCGTCGCGCTCCTCATCGACGGCACGCTCGACCGCTTCGAGATCGAACGCGAATCCGACAGCCGCATGGTCGGCGGCATCTACAAGGGCCGCATCAAGAATCTCGATCCCGGTCTCAAAGCCGCCTTCGTCGATATCGGCTATAACAAAAACGCCTTCCTGCACTACTGGGACATGCTCCCCGCCGCCGCCGACTCCTCCGTCGAGGTCGTGCGCGTGAACAAAAAGAAGGACTCCGGCCAACAGCGTTCCGCGCAGCCGACCGTCAAGGACATCCCGCAGCTCTACCCGCCCGGCAGTGAAATCGTCATCCAAGTCACCAAGGGCCCGATTGGCACCAAGGGTCCGCGCACCACGACCAATCTCTCCCTCCCCGGTCGCTACCTGATTCTCACGCCGTTCTCCGACGGCTGCGGCATCTCCCGCAAAATCGAGGACCAGCAGGAGCGCAAACGCCTCAAGCAGCTCATCAACGAGCTCACCATTCCCGAAGGCATGGGCGTCATCGTCCGCACCGCCGGCGAAGGCAAGAAACCCCGCTACTTCGTCCGCGATCTCCATCTGCTCCTCACCAAGTGGACGGAAATCACGCGCAAGATGGAGGCCGACCGCGCGCCATCCTGCCTTTACCAGGAACCTGACATCGTCGAGCGCACCGTGCGCGATTTCCTCACGGAGGACATCGACCGCGTGCTCATCGACAACGAAGACGACTTCAAGCGCACGCAGGAACTCGTTTCGCAAATCTCCTCCCGCTCCCGCGGCAAGATCGCCTACTACAAGGAAGCGATCCCCGTCTTCGAACGCTTCAACATTGAGCGCCAGATCGAGCAGACCTTCCAGCGCCGCGTCACCCTGCCCTCCGGCGGTGAAATCGTGATCGACGAAACCGAGGCGCTCATCTCGATCGACGTGAACACCGGCTCGCACAAGTCCCGTTCCGGCGACGAAAAGAACACGATCTTCCAGGTCAACATGGAAGCCGCCGTGGAGATTTCGCGCCAAATCCGGCTCCGCAACATTGGCGGACTCGTGATCATGGATTACATCGACATGAAGGAACGCCGGCACCGCAATTCGGTGTACGACAAAATGATTGAGCTCATGGCCGAGGATAAGGCCAAGACGCACATCCTGCCCATTTCGACGCT
>JAYVMJ010000280.1:0-6332 GCA_043759025.1 Verrucomicrobiota bacterium
AGTCTATACCGGGAATAGTAGATCTCGGATTTCGTGTTCGGGTAAAGTCCTTCCGGACCGGCTGGCGGCCAAGTTGACGGCTTTGCATTCATCGCGGGCGGGTATAACAGACGGGTATATTTACGTATGACCCCGATGATGCAGCAGTACTTTGAGGTGAAACGCGGGCTCCCGCCAAACACCTTGCTGCTGTTCCGACTCGGTGATTTCTATGAAATGTTTTTTGAGGACGCGGAAATCGGTTCGCGCATCCTTGGTTTGACGCTGACCAAGCGCCAGGAAACCCCGATGGCGGGACTGCCGCATCACGCGGCGGAAAACTACATCACGAAGCTGCTCGCTGCCGGAAAAAAGGTCGCCATCTGCGATCAGGCTGAAGCCGCGACTCCCGGCAAATTGGTCAGGCGCCAGTTAACCCGCATTCTTTCGCCCGGCACCACGCTTTCCGCCAGCCAACTCGATGCCGCGAAAAATCACTATCTTTGCGCCATTGCGTTGGACAAAAATGGGCTGCACGCCGCGTGGCTCGATTTGTCCACCGGTGAATTTCGTCTGGCGACGGACCCTCGCCCGGAAAATTTGCTGCCCGTGCTTACGGCGCTCGATCCGGCCGAATTGGTGTTGATCGAAGGAGATCGCACAAAATGGCAAACCGCCCCACACGAAGCCCACGCGGTTCATGCCCTCAGGCATTTCTGCGATGCGAGACTCTGTTCCGATCTTCCCGCTTATCACTTTGAAGTCTCCGCCGGCACCAAAACGGTGATGGACGCATTGGGCGTGCTGAATTTGCAGGGCTTCGGCTTGTCGAACCAGCATCCCGCGCTCGGCGTGGCGGGAGCGGTGGTTTATTACGCAACGGAAAATCTCTGCGCCAAGCCGGAAAATCTCCGCAATCTTCAAGAGTACCGGAGCACACGCACGCTCCTGCTCGATCCAGCGACGTTGCGCAATTTGGAGATTTTCCAATCCACGCGCGGCACTCGCACGGCTTCCTTGCTGGGTGCGCTTGATCGCACCACGACGTCAGCCGGAGCGCGGCTTTTGGAACGTTGGCTCGCGGCGCCAACGCTCGACTTGCCGGAAATCACCCGCCGCCAAACCGTGGTGGGAGAGTTGCTTGCCCAACCGAGCGATCTCGCGGAATTGCGCGAATTGCTCGGGAATGTGCGCGACATTCCCCGCATCATCAGTCGCCTGCAAAATCGTCTGCGCAATCCGCGCGAACTGGGAGGCGTGAAGGACACTCTTGCGCAAATCCCCGCCATCCAAGCCTGCCTCGATTTGCTCGACTCGCATCTCGTCGGTCAGCAAGGCGGGATGATCGTGGGCATCCGCCAACGACTCACGGATTTACCCGTCTTGCGGGAATTGCTCGGCCGGGCGCTGGCCGACGAATTACCGAACGATCTTCAGGACGGAAATTATATCCGCGCCGCTTACGACGCGGAACTCGACCGGTTGCGCGGTCTCACGTCCGGCAATAAGACGTGGCTCGCCGAACTCGAACGACAGGAACAGGAACGCTCGGGTATCAAAAGCCTCAAGGTGCGTTTCACGTCGGTGTTCGGTTACTATATCGAAATAACCAAGGCCAATCTGGCCAACGTTCCGAGCGACTATATTCGAAAGCAAACAACGGCGAACGGAGAGCGCTACGTCACCGAGGAATTAAAATTAAAGGAGAAGGAAATTTTCTCCGCTGAGGAAAAATCGCTGGCGCGTGAACTCGAATTATTCGGCGGACTCGTCGCGGCGGTATTGGATGAATCGGTCACGCTCGCGCGCACCGCCGAAGCGCTCGCGGAACTCGACGTGCTGGCCGCGTGGGCCTTGCTTGCGCGCGAGTGGGATTATTGCCGTCCGCAATTGGATGAGGGCGAATTTTTAAACATCACCGACGGCCGTCATCCGGTCGTCGAGCAAATGATGAAAGCGGAGCGCCTCGGCCTTTCCGGCAGTCATACGTTTGTGCCGAACGACACTGCCCTCGCCTGTGATGACGCCCAGATTGCGCTAATCACCGGTCCGAATATGGCGGGCAAATCCACCTATATCCGTCAGGTGGCGCTCATCACTTTGATGGCCCAAATCGGATCGTGGGTTCCGGCCAAGGCTTGCCGGATCGGATTGGTCGACCGAATTTTTTCGCGCGTAGGCGCAAGCGACGATCTGGCCCGGGGTAATTCCACGTTCATGGTCGAGATGAACGAGACCGCCAACATTCTCAATAATGCGACTAGCCGGTCCCTGATCATTCTCGATGAGATCGGACGCGGCACCTCAACCTACGATGGGCTCAGCATTGCCTGGGCGGTCGTCGAACATCTGCACCGTTCGACCGACAATGGTCCGCGAACTCTTTTTGCCACGCACTACCAGGAATTGACCCAGCTCGCGAAACACCTGACGAGGTTGCGCAACTACTCAGTCGCGGTGAAGGAATGGAACGACGAAATCGTCTTCGTGCGGCGCGTGGTCGAAGGCGCGGCGGATCGGAGTTACGGCATTCAAGTCGCCCGCCTCGCCGGACTGCCGTTGAGCGTCATCGACCGAGCCAAAATCATTCTAGCCAAGCTGGAATCCGAGGATACGACGATTTCGCTTCAGGCGCCCCAAGCGAAACCATCGAAGAAAATCGTGGTGCAGCCTGCGGAAGATCAGCAACTTAATCTTCTTTAGACCTGAAACGAGGAGGTATTTAATCTCTCAAGGGAGTGCGACGAGTAAACTACATGCTAACATCGCATCCCTTCCCCATTTGACTCGCACCGATTTGGGCCCCCGCATCCAATAAAAATTAAATTGTCAGCGGACCTTTAAAATAATCCTCAAGTAAACCGAAGTCATGACGACGGTAAAATCCGCCCAGAATTACGAAGAGCTGCTTGGCGCTTCAGCCGCCGCATCTCCCTACGAATATGAAACCCTGTTCCAAGCCGACGGGTTTATGGGCCGTCAGCGCTGCAAAAAACGCCTGCGCCTGCTCAAGCGAATCGACTTTAAATTGCGCCACATGCTCGAGAGCGGCGAGAAAGTTCATTTTATTACCGCGGGCACGACGATTAGCGCGGGCGAACGGTTTCTTTTCGGCTTGCTCGCTTACTACCTGAATCGACGGGCGCTTGTTTTTACCTCCAGACGAATCCTGCTGTTGCACATCAACGCAAGCGATCGCCCTCGTGAGCTCGTGTCCCAATTGCCCTACGCCAGCATCGCCAGCGTGAAGCCGTCGTGGAAAGGGGGTTGTGCCGTCAAACTGCTTAATCGCGAGACCCTCAATTTCCAACATATCCCCAGCGCGGATCGCACGTATCTCATCGAATTTCTGGCTGATATTGTGCAATTGACGAATGCTCCCTTCGAACAGAAACGCGGGGTCGAGCAACTTTGTCCGCATTGCTTTGTTTTTGTGCCGGATCATCCGGGGTCATGTCCTTCGTGCACAGGAAAATTCAAATCGGCGAGGAAAGCAGCTTTGCTTTCCGTAATCTTTCCGGGATTTGGCGGTTTTTATCTGGGCTATCGCTGGTTCGCCTTCCTCGAACTTCTTGGCGCAGGCGGACTCTGGTACTTCCTTGTAATCGATCCACTGCTTGACCGATCGACCGACCAATCAATGTCACGCGTTGATCCTGAATTCTGGATGACGTCAGCTGCAATCATCGTGCTCGCCCACGTCATTGATGCGATGGTGGCCTACCGTTTCGCCCGGAAGGGCCATTATCCATCAGGAGTGGCTCCCCTCCCCGCCAGCCTTCCTCCTTTTGTGGATCGACCGAAGCCGGACGCGAACGCGCTGAACAAACTCAAAATCAACCGGACAGCTCCGCCGGTTTAAGAGTTTATCGGAAACCAGGTTCCGGTCTGCGGAGATTAGGTTTTAAAGAAGATTCCCTTCAAATTCATCTCCAACGCCGGGGGATTGGGTGAGAACCGCAGGCCGTCGGCCTTGCTTATTTTCCCTTCCTTGATGAGCCGGTAAAGATCTTTGTTGAACGATTTCGATCCCTGATCGCTGCTCGACTCGAGCAATTGCTGGATTTTATCGAAATGCCCTTCGAGGATCAGGTTTCGCACGGTCGCGTCAGCCACCAGGATTTCGTGGGCGGCATATCGTCCGCCGCCTTCCAGCGCCGGAATCAGTTTCTGGCAGATAAACCCGCGAATCGATCCGGCGATCTGCCGGCGAGCCTGAAGGATTTGCTCGGGTGGGAAAAACTCAAACACGCGGGTCAACGATTGGGCCACAGTCGCCGCGTGCATGGTGGAGAAAACCAAATGTCCGGTTTCGGCGGCCGAGATGGCGGTCTCAAAAGTTTCCTTATCGCGCATTTCGCCGATGAGGATGATGTCGGGATTTTGACGAAGCACCGACTTGATCGCCATTTCAAAGTTGGGCACATCGAGTCCGATTTCGCGCTGCTGGAAAAGTGATTTGTCGTCGCTGAAGGTGTATTCAATCGGGTCTTCGATCGAAACAACGTGTTTGTCCATGTTCTGGTTTATCCAGTTGAGCATCGCGGCCATGGTGGAGCTCTTGCCTGATCCCGTAGCGCCGCAGACCAAAAGAATGCCGTCCTTCGATTGCGCGAGTTTAATCAAAATCTCGGAATCTATCTTCAGTTCCTCGAAAGTTGGAGGACGATTCTTGATGTGGCGAAAAACGATGCTGACGAGGCCGCGTTGATGAAACGCATTTACGCGAAAACGTCCGATGTCGTCCGCGGAATAGGCAAAGTCAACCTGGGCGTCCCGTTCCCAATTGCTGCGAAAAATCTGCGGCACGTGCTGGTCAACAAAAGCCTCGGCATGCTCGCAGGTGATGGGATCCATTTCCACCGGACGAAGCCGTCCGCCGATCCGAAGGTAGCCGGGCTTCTCGGACTTAATAACGACGTCGCTGGCGCCGCTTTCGACGGCCAATTTCAGCAGATCGTTAACAATTTCGGTATGAAGTGTGTTACTCATGGATTTTGTGCGTGAACCGGCTTGAAAGCTGTGCTTTGCCTACAGTGTAATTACTTACCATTCAAGGTAACATTCGGTAACAAA
Source organism: Verrucomicrobiota bacterium (assembly GCA_043759025.1). GTDB lineage: Bacteria > Verrucomicrobiota > Verrucomicrobiia > Opitutales > Opitutaceae > Lacunisphaera. The sequence goes on from JAYVMJ010000280.1 coordinate 5,056, forward strand.
CTAATGAAACGCCGCCGTAACTTCACTGGCACCTACACTGCCCTCATCACCCCCTTCAAGGACGGTGCCGTCGCTTTTGACGAACTCCGCCAATTCATCGAATTCCAGATTAAAGGAGGCGTAGACGGGCTGGTCCCGGTCGGCACCACTGGCGAGTCGCCAACCGTGGACAACGCCGAACATCTGGAGATCATCCGCGTCACCGTTGAGGCGGCCAAGGGCCGGGTACCGGTCATCGCCGGCACCGGCTCGAATTCCACGAAGGAAGCCTGCGACATGACCCGCGCCGCCGATGAGGCTGGCGCCGATGGCATGTTGATCGTTGCCCCCTATTATAACCGTCCGACTCAGGAAGGTCTCTACCAACATTTCGCAAGGATCGCGGACTCTACCGAAAAGCCCCTAATGCTCTACTCGGTTCCCGGCCGCTGCGGAATTGAAATCAGTGTCGAGGTCATCGAAAGACTTCGGGCGCGTTATCCGCAAGTCGCGCACATCAAGGAATCCGGTGGAAACGTCGATCGCGTTGATCAGATTTTGCGTGCTCTCGGTGACGACATGACGGTTTTAAGCGGTGACGACAGCCTAACGCTTCCCTTCATGTCCGTCGGCGCGAAGGGAGTAGTGAGCGTTGCTTCGAATTATTTCCCGCGTGAAATCACCCAAATGACGCACCATGCGCTCGCCGATGATTTCCGCAAGGCCGGGATGATGCACCGCAAATTATATCCGGCGTTCAAGACGTTCTTTATCGAGTCAAATCCCGCTCCGATGAAAGCGGCGCTCGCCAAGGCCGGTCGCATCAGTTCCGAGGAGGTTCGTCTTCCGCTCTCCACTTTGTCGGCGGCAAACCGCAAAATCCTGTTCGACACTCTCGCCACGTATCAACGCTAGCCAATCCTTATGCCGCTCCAGATTCTTCTCAACGGTTCGCGTGGCCGAATGGGCCAGGCGATCGCCACCGCAGCCGTGGACATGGACGCCGCAATCGTCGCCGCCACTGATGCTGGCGAAGATCCGGCACCATTGATCGGCGGTTGCGAGGTGATCATCGATTTCAGTTCACCTCAAGCGACCCGCGCCTTGCTGGAACTTGCAATTGCCAACCACAAACCGATCGTGCTCGGCACGACCGGTCACGACGCCGTCGAAAAACTAGCTCTCCTCCAACTCGCCGCCAAAGTGCCCTGCGTCTGGGCAGGAAATTTTTCAGTCGGTGTGAATTTGCTTTTCGCCATGACCCGGCGTGCCACCGCGGTTCTCGGCGCGGACTACGA
>JAYVMJ010000281.1:0-2172 GCA_043759025.1 Verrucomicrobiota bacterium
GGTGGCCGTGGACCGGGCTCGGCTTGGCCGCTTCGTCTCCTGTCATCTCCCTTTCGTTCTTTTCCCCTCTTCAACTGGAATGCGTACGGGACTTGTAGGAAATCCCACCGCTTCGTCAGTATATTCCCAGTACTCGCCCCGTAATGCATCGCGGCTCGGACCGCTTGGCCTCCGTGGCAAGGCCGTGAATATCTTATCAAAAGCACCGGTCCTCGCCGCGGCGATAAGCACGCGTGAGACGCAACACTTCAGGCAGGAGCGATCAGGCAGCAGATCTTCATACAGTCGCAGCGCGAGATCCAGGTCGGCGGCCGCGATCACGTCAATGGCGCCATCAGGTTGAAGCGCCGGTCCGCCCCCCGGTTGGAAACGATCATCAGTTCGTCCCAAGCTTCTGTCGGTTGGGATGAAGCCCAGCCATAAAAGACGTCCTGCATCGCTTGCATTTTTGATACATTCTCCTGGCTCCGGGCGTATTCGTAGGCGGCGGGCCCGTCCAACTTGGCCCAATGTTGGATCAGGCCCAACAGAGCCGCTTCCCGATAAGGCGATGATTTGGTCGCCAGTAAAATGCTCCGCACCTGAATCGTCTCAGCCAGAGTCAATTTATCGAAAAGATTATACGCTCGATTGCCGATTTCCGTATAAGGCTCCTGCAAGAGCCGATCGAGCGATGCACGAATTTGCTCCGGCTGACCGGTGGGAACATCAGCCCGCGCAACCAGCGAGGTAACATCAGCACAAAGCCCGACCGCGCGTTTCTCATGCCCGTCGTTGATATCCGCATGTGAAAACGGTGCGGGGAATTTAATCTTCATGCAACTGACAATAACGCCGGCACACGGTGAACTATGCGCGCCGTACGAAGCTATTTCTCATCCGATAGCCCGCTAAATTCGCACCGTTTCGTCGACTCGCCGTGCGAGGATCAACCTTCGACTGGAGTGGCGTTGCTTGGAGTTCCGATGTAGCGACGGATCGCGGCAATCAGTGCGTCGAGGTCGAGGGGTTTCTGGAAAAACTCGTGGGCAAATTTGTCGGCTCCGCCAACGGTGGCAATCGGGAGCGCGGTGATTACGAACACCGGCAGACTTGGCCGCTGGAGTTTTTCATGAAAGAGAAGGTCCCAACCAGTGACCTCGGCCATCGACAGGTCGGTGATCATTAGGTCCGGCTGGTGGGAATGCAGGTATTCGAGCGCCTCTTCCCCGCTGCCGATCGCAACGATGTCCCAGCCTTCCGCATGGAAAACCCGCCGCAATCCTTCCAGAACGGCGGGATCGTCGTCCACCAGCAGAATAGTGGAACCGGACGAAATGCTTTCCGTCGTGGTTACCGGCGGAAGGGATTTAATGAATGCCGGCGATTTTTTATCGCGGTGACACGGCGTTGGAATGGGGGTCTCGGGCATATTATTTTTTTTGGATAAGCGAATCCTCGCGGAAAAAAAATGCTTTCCGGAGGATCGTGTGTTGGTTGAAGAAATCGTAAAGTGGCGCATGCGCGCGCAGGAAGGCGGGCGAGCGAATCGACTCCGGATCGCGGTTCAGCGCTTTTTCCATCTCCGGCTGGGCGTCGAGCACACCTTGGAGTTGGACAATTTCGGCATAGTGCACCGGTACGCTCGCCTGGCGGAGCAAGGCGCGAAACAGATAATAGCGCGGATACATCTCCAGTTCCAGCAAGACCCCCGGATTGGCGCTGAGGAAATCATTCAACTCCAAGTTTTTTCCAAGATAGATCGGATCAGTGATCAACTTTGGATTGAGCCTCAGGTCATCTTCCGGTAACGGGTGATGATCGAGGAAGCGATCGAACTCACGCAGAGCACGAGGGACGGTTCGCAGTCCCGGTGGCGGCGTGACGGGCTCGGATGTTTTTTCTGTCGCCCGGGCGAAGGTGCCCCCGCCGAGCACTGGTCCGACCAAGATTGCAGCACAAATCAACTTGGCGAGAAACGGTTGGATGGGACGAGCGATGAACATGCTTCGGGAATTAATTATTTAATGCGGAGGCGGATCGTTTCGGACAGCGCGGGTTATTTGGCGGAGTCGTCACGCGGAGCGGGCGACCAAGCGGTCGACCTCCGAACGGAATTTTTTTAGATCGAACGGCTTGGACAGAAACCCGGAGGCAAAGCTTTCGATGTCGGCATGCTGGCCGAGTGAATCC
>JAYVMJ010000282.1:0-5423 GCA_043759025.1 Verrucomicrobiota bacterium
ACTTTCCTCTCTGTCCCGCTGAGATCGGGCATCAGTCGTTCGAGCAAATCCGGCTCGTCATCCGAGAGTTTGGCGGTCTTCGGATGCAAGCCATCGAGGTAATTCAGCTCGGATAAAACGTCGTCCACACTCGTCAGCAGCGTCGCCCCGTCGCGGATCAATTGGTGGCAACCATGACTGGTTGGCTGATCGATTCGTCCGGGGACCGCAAAGATCAACCTTCCCTGTTCCCCGGCAAAACGCGCGGTAATCATCGCGCCACCGCTTGAATCACTTTCGACCACAATGACACCCTCACTGATGCCGGAGACCACGCGATTGCGCATCGGAAACGTCTGGCGATCCGCTTTTCGGCCAAAGGGAAATTCTGAAAGAACGGCCCCGGTCTCCGCAATTCGCCGGTAGAGATCGAGGTTTTCCGGAGGGTAAACAATATCGATGCCACAGCCCAAAACCGCGACCGTTTTCCCGCCAACCGACAACGCGCCTTCATGGGCCGCCGTGTCGATCCCGCGCGCCAGACCGCTGACCACGCAGAAACCCAGTTGGGCGAGTTGCGCTCCGAGTTTTTTGGCGACCGACTGTCCGTAAAGAGTCGTGCGCCGGCTGCCGACGACGGCCATGCAAGGTTGTTCGAAAAGATAATTGCCCTTGCGATACAAGCCGATCGGCGGGTCGTTGATCTCCTTCAGAAGTTTCGGGTAACCCACATCGCGCGTGGTAATAAAAGTCGCGCCGGCTTTCGCCAACCGCTCCTCTTCACGAGGCAGATCAAAATGAGTGCGCCAGTTAAGCAGGGCCGAACTCGTTTCCGGTCCAACGCCGCGTACCGACTCCAGTCGGCGTTGGTTGGAAACGAGAATCTCTCGCGGATCACTGCCGAATTCCTCCAGCAGCCGGTTAAGCGTAATAGGACCGATATTAGGCAGGTCGTTCAGGACCATGAACGCCTGGTGCTCCGTCAATATTTCTTGCATGGGTTGAGTTGAGCGCCGGCCCGAGCTGCTCTAAAAGTTGCGAATTTTCTACGGCCACCTGGCCGCGAGCGCGAGCCAGTAAATCGGCCGCGAGTCCGTGCCAGACGACGCCCCGGCAGGCCGCGAGCAACGGATCGTCCGGCGACTGCGCCAACAACCCGCCAATCAATCCCGCCAACATGTCCCCGCTACCGCCGCGAGCGAGCACTGGCCCACCAAAGGGACTGTAATACGTGGTTTTACCATCAGTAATATGAGTCAACGGTCCCTTCAAAACGAGCACGCCGCACGACATCACAAATTTTTCGCCTGAAAATAAGACCGGCGCGATGCGTTTGAATTCCCCGGCGTGCGGCGTGCAGACAAAGGGCTTTTTCTTCAACTCCTTGATTACTTCCGGACGCAGGGCATCCGCATCCACAAGAATCGGAATTTCCACTTCCATCGCGATGCGGCGAACCAGTTCGATTGCCTCAGGATCAGCGCCTAGGCCAGGACCGACCAGCATGGCATTCGCCTTCGTCAATCGATCGCGTAAAAGCGGCAGACAGCTTGGTGACAATCCCCCCGCGCCGTTCAGGCGGCATCCCACCCACATAACTTCGGGATGCACCGCAGCATAATGCGCGGCCAGTGATTCCGGCACAAAGGCGGTGACCAGCCCCACGCCGCTTCGCAACGCCGCCCGCACTGCCAGCATGATCGCGCCCGGGTAATCGTGCGAACCCCCAACAACACACAGATGACCAAAGGTCCGCTTGTCCGACCGGGACGATCGAAGCCGGGCGATCGGAGCCAACAGAGATCCAGTCAATAGGCGTTGATCAGATTTGGGGCTTTTGACCGGGAAGAATCCGAGGTCCAGATAACGCAGTCGGCCCACGAGCGGGCCGTTGGATTCCGCCACCAACGGTGATTTCACGATTCCCGTGGCGTACGTAAAATCAGCCCGAAATCCTTTCGCCCTGCCCGCGGCACTCACCCCACTGGGCAAATCGACCGCCGCGCGAAATCTGATACTGGGGTGGGCATTCACCCACGCGATTAATTGACCCGTCTTTTTGTCGAGGGGCGGACGAAACTGAAAACCAAACACCCCATCGAGGCATAGGTCGTATGCAACAGACTCGGCTTTCAACTGGGGAAGTCCTATCCGGCGACACCGCTTCCCCGCCTCGCCGATCAACTCGTCGAACGCGCGTCTGGCAAGGGGACGGAGGGAAGACTCATCAAAACACAGGAAAATGTCCGCGGTCGCAGCCGGAAATTTTTCAAGCAACCATCGCGCGGCCAACAAGGCATCCCCGCCGTTGTGCCCTTTTCCAATCAGCACCAACAATGTCGCCTTGTCTGCAAAGCCGCCGATTTCGCGAAAGTCGTTGAGAATTCCCCGGGCGATCGCTGCACCCGCCATTCGCATCGCAGCCCATTCCGATTTTTCGTTTTTCAAGAGCCGTTTTTCCCGCTTGGCGGCTGCGACACAGCCAAGAATTGGAGTGGAATCGATCGTTTTCATGGGCGCTCGAAGGAGATCAGGTTAATGCGTGGTGACAGTCACCGAGCTCGGTACCGGAGGCGGTAAGATTTTGGGTGTCGATACATCTATCTCCACTTTGCCCAGGTTGGCAACCGGGGGCGGCAAGATCGAAGGAGGCGTCGGCTCGCGTTTGTTGTTTGGCGCTGGCTCATTCACGGGCGTATAGAAACGAATGGGACAGTCATCCGACAAGCTGTCGTCCCAACGATAGCCTTGATCGTGAGGTTCGGAAATTTCTTTAAATCGGACGTGACCATCAACCCGGATCGCCTCGAAAAAGTACGCGTAGGTTTTCATAACGGGATGCCAGTATGCGAATCTGGTGCGGCCATCCTTCCATTCGGCCTCGCCCGCCCAAATCGAAAAAATTTCCGGCAGGCCGCCCAGATCGGGGTTGTCGGGAAGTCCGACGGCGCGAAGTTCCAACCCCAAGGCGTTTGCTGGCGCCGGAATTGCCTGAACCTCCTCCTTCGGCGAAGGCAGGGCGATAAACGTTAACCAAATCGCCAGAAGAACAAGCAGGACCCAGCCGGTTTTGATCGCGGAGATTTTCCCGGTTAATGGCCTGACTTCGGTCACACGTGTTTGAGCAGCGCCGCGACCGCCATCGCGTGGGTATCGGTATGCGAGAGGCTCAGCCACACATGCGTGGCGCCCACTTCCTTGAGGAGCGCGGTGGCCTTTTCATCCAGTCGCACCAGCGGTTCCTTCCGCACGCCGTGATAGACGGAAATAGACGTCCAATGAAGGTATTCGCCGACGCCGGTCGTGAAACACTTTGAAACCGCCTCCTTGGCCGCCCAGCGCGCAGCGTAGTGTTTATAGGGATATTTTAACGTGCCGCAGTAAGCCTGCTCCTCCTCCGTAAAAACCCGCTTGAGGAAGCGGTCTCCGTGCTTCGTCAACACATGCTCGATCCGCGCGACATCGATCAGATCGCAGCCGAGTCCGATCAAGGTGCCACCGGGAGGAAGGACGAGATTCATGCGATAGTAGCGAGTAGTCGGACCTCGAACATAGAGTGGGTACAGGAGGATTGCATACTCGTTCTCCCGTTACTCGTTACCCGCTACTTCGTTCATCAGCCGCTTCATTTCGCGCACTGCCTCCTCGATGCCACCAAATAAAGCGCGGCTGATGATACTGTGGCCGATGTTGAGCTCGTGCAAATGTGGGATTGTGCGAACCTCGGCGATGTTAACGTAATTGATGCCGTGACCTGCGTTCACGATCAGTCCGGCAACGTGCGCCTGAACCGCGCCAGAGCAAAGACGCTGAAATTCGCCCGCGCGACCGGCGTCGTAAAACGCATTGGCGTATGCCCCCGTATGGAGCTCGATCCAAGGCGCTTTCAACTCCGCCGCGAGGGCAATTTGCCTTTCCTCGGGATCGATAAAGAGACTGGTCTTGATCCCGACGGCGTTCATCGCGTCGATCACACGCGCGACTTTTTCGCGATGCTTCACGACATCGAGACCGCCTTCAGTGGTAATTTCCTCCCGGCTTTCCGGCACGAGGCACACCGAATAGGGTTTCAGCTTGAGCGCGAATTCCGTCATCGCCGGCGTGCACGCCATTTCCAGATTCAGGCGCGTCGACTTCGACTCTCCCAATCTAATGACGTCCTCGTCTTGAATGTGCCGCCGATCCTCGCGCAGGTGAACGGTGATGCCATCAGCGCCCGCTTTTTCGCAACGAAACGCCAGTTCAACCGGATCAGGCTCAATATTGCCGCCGACGGTTTTTCCCACCTGCCGGTAACGCGCCTGCCGCAGGGTCGCAGAATGGTCGATATTGACGCCGAGCAAAATCATGAGGCGATCAACATACAAAAAAACCGGGCGCGGGAAATAAGTAAAATTTCCCTACCCGCGCTTTCTCTCTTCCAGTTTCCCCCGGTTCCCCCTTGCCTTGCATGACATGCCGCCCTCCAAGCCCAAACCGGAAAATCTGTGGCTGAACCTCATCTTTAACGTCGCGCTGCCGACGGCCATCCAATCCTGGGGCAGTGGCGACAAGGGATTTGGCCCGAAATGGGGACTGATCGTCGCGCTGCTCTTCCCGCTCGCGTATGGAGTTTACGACTTCGTCGTACGTCGCCGGTTCAATTTTATTTCCATCCTCGGCTTTGCGAGCGTCTTGATCACCGGCGGATTCGGTTTGCTCAAACTCGACGTCTTTTGGTTTGCGGTAAAAGATGGAATCCTGCCCCTGCTCATCGGCGCAGCAATTTTTCTGTCAATCCGTACCAAGGCGCCGCTGGTTAAGGAAATGCTCTACAATCCGCAGCTGATTGATGTCGAACGCGTCGATGTCGCCCTCACCGAGCGAGGTGAACAGGAAGGCTTTGAACGCTTATTACGGCGGGCCAGCTATCTGCTCACGGTGGCGATGTTACTAAGCGCGGTGCTCAACTACAGCTTCGCGCGTTATATTATTCGAAGCCCCAGCGGCACCGAGGCTTTCAACCAGGAACTCGCCAAGATGCACTGGATCAGCCTCGCCGGACTTTCCCTCCCGGTGATGGGGATGATGATGTACGCTCTGTGGCGTTTGCTCGGCGGCCTCGAAACAATCACAGGGTTAACCTTGGACGAGATCCTCCGACAGCCGGAGGAAAAGAACGCCGCCGTTCAAACATCTACAGATGCAGTCCCACCTGTTCCAGACCTGCCGCAGGACTGATCGGTTGGATCAGTCGACGTAGCAAAAGAGGAAATTCGCTGTCGAGCGGACGCGACTCACTTTCGTTCGGCCAACGGAATGTACTCGCGCTTCACCGGGCCCACATAGATCTGGCGCGGACGATAAATGCGCCCCTTGGGATTCGACGCCACTTCGCGCCAGTTGGCGATCCAACCCGGCGAGCGACCAATCGCAAACAGGACCGTAAACATATTCGTCGGAAT
>JAYVMJ010000283.1:0-5903 GCA_043759025.1 Verrucomicrobiota bacterium
GTCGCACTCCACGCGGTCTGCTCGGAAGCCGTTTTTTGGGAAACCATGGAGTCGTTAAAAAAAGCCGGCGCCAGCAGCATCCTCGTGCTGCCGATTGAAAAAATGATGCTCTGAACCACATTCTCACTCTGTCATTCTGAACGAAGTGAAGAATCCATCAGCATACCCGCTGCAATTATCATATGGATCCTTCTCTGCGCTCAGGATGACACCGCCTGAGTTATATTGTCTTTAACTGCGATGAAACCTCTTATCTGGAAAAATCTCTCCGCTTCCGCCCACGCCGCCGCGCTGAAACGCCCGGCGCAATCGGCGCAGCCGAAGACTGCCGCCGTCGTCGGACAGATTATCGCGCAGGTGCGTCGCGAGGGAGACAAGGGTTTGCGCAGCATCGGGAAGAAATTCGACGGCGTGGACCTGAGTTCCCGTCAGGTCACTGACGCCGAATTTTCGGCCGCGGAAAAATCGTTGGCGACCGCCGACAAAGCCGCCCTCCAGACCGCGTACCGCAATCTCAAGCGTTTTCATGCCGCCCAGCGCAGTGCGCCCGTGCGCGTCGAGACGATGGCTGGAATCGCCTGCGAGAAAGTAGTGCGCCCGATCGGAAACGTCGGCCTGTACGTGCCGGGTGGCAGCGCGCCGCTTTTTTCCACCGCGCTCATGCTCGGCGTGCCCTCTCAGATCGCCGGCAACCCTGTGCGTGTCCTTTGCACTCCGCCCGGTCGCAACAAAACGGGCGCAGTAAGCCCGTGGATTCTTTACGCTGCGAAACTCTGCGGCATCACCGAGGTATTTAAAGTGGGTGGCGCCCAAGCCATCGCGGCGATGGCGTATGCCACGGAAACAATTCCGAAATGCGATAAACTCTTCGGTCCCGGAAACTCATTCGTGACCGAGGCGAAGCTGCAAGTGTCACGCGATGCCGCCGGCGCTGCGATCGATTTGCCCGCCGGTCCTTCCGAGATGCTCGTCATCGCCGACAATCGCGCCACTCCCGCCTTCGTCGCCGCGGATTTGCTCTCACAAGCCGAACACGGCCCGGACTCGCAAGTTGTGCTCGTCACGTTCACTGAAAAATTCGCCGCCCGCGTCCTCGCCGAACTGGACGAGCAGGTCGCGGTCTTGCCGCGCGGCGATACCGCCCGCCTCGCGCTGAAGCGCAGTCGCATTTTCGTCGCGGCGAATCGCAGCGAAGCCGTCGAGATTTCTAATCGTTACGCGCCTGAGCACTTGATCCTGCAAGTGGCCAATCCCCGCGAATTGCTCGCAAGCGTCACGACTGCTGGTTCGGTTTTCCTTGGTGATTGGACACCCGAATCGCTCGGCGACTACGCCAGTGGGACCAATCACGTGTTGCCGACCTACGGCTGGGCCCGTGCGTGTTCCGGACTCGGGCTCTCTGATTTTTCGCGCACAATGACCGTCCAAACCGCGAGCGTCGCCGGTTTGAAAAAACTCGGCCCAGTCGTCGAGCGCCTCGCGCTGGCCGAAGGCCTCGCCGCCCACCAGCGCGCCGTGCGCGTGCGTCTCGCCTCTTTGCCCGAATGAGCGCCAACGATCCCGTCCTGTCTCTGATCCGCCCGGAAATCCTGGCGCTGACGCCGTACAGCTCAGCCCGCAAGGAGTCATCCGGCGGCCGCGTCTGGCTGGATGCCAATGAAAACCCGGTAACTCCTTCCGCCGGCAAACCGACTTTCAATCGTTATCCCGAGCCCCAGCCCGCTGATTTGATCGCGGCGCTGGCCGGCTATTATGGCCGTTCGCCGGACAATCTTTTGGTGACCCGCGGTGCGGATGAATGCATCGATCTGCTCGTGCGCGCTTTCTGCCGCGCTGGCCAGGATGCGATCCTGCTCACGCCTCCGACTTACGGGATGTATTCGGTCTCAGCGGCGATTCAAAACGCTCGTGTCGTGGCCGTGCCGTTGTTGCCAGAAAAGAATTTCGCGGTGGACGCGGACGCGGTGATCGCCGCCACGACGCCCGACGTGAAATTGGTTTTCCTTTGCTCGCCAAATAATCCGACCGGAGCGCTGCTGGACCGCGCGGCAGTTCTAAGGATCGCCCAGACGCTGCTCGGTCGCGCCGTGGTGGTGGTAGACGAGGCCTATTTGGAATTCGCCGGAACGCCGAGCGTGTTTGCGGAATCGAGCCGGCTGCCGAATCTCGTTTCTCTTCGGACGCTTTCGAAGGCTTTCGGCCTCGCTGGCGTCCGTTGCGGCGTGACGCTCGCGACTCCCGCACTGATCGGCGTACTGCAAAAGATCATCGCGCCCTATCCGATTCCGACTCCCGTCCTCCAAGCGACGCTGGTGGCGGTTTCCCCCGCCGGTCTCGCCGCCGCACGCGCTTCCGTGGAATCACTCGTATCCGAGCGGACACGGGTCGCCGCCGCCCTCGCCAAAATCCCGACGATCCGCCGGGTCCAGCCGAGCGACAGCAATTTCATCCTCTTTGAAGTCCCCGACGCCGGTAAAGTCATGGCTGCTGCCCGCGCCGCCGGCGTCGTGTTGCGAGACCGCAGCCGCGACCACGGTCTCCCCAATCACGTGCGCATAACGATGGGCACACCCGAAGAAAACAACGCAGCACTGGAGGCAATCGCCCATGTCTAAAAAAATCCTCTTCATGGACCGCGACGGCACCCTGATCGCCGAGCCATTTGACCAACAGGTCGATCGCCTCGACAAATTCGTCCTCGAACCCGACTGCATTCCCGCGCTGCTGCGGCTGCGCGATGCGGGCTATGCGTTCGTCATGGTCACCAATCAGGACGGTCTCGGCACGCCGAGTTTTCCTGAGAAGGAATTTCAACCGCCGCAAAAACTGCTGGTCGATATTCTGAGCTCACAAGGCATCACGTTCGAAGCGATCCGCGTTTGTCCACACACCGCCGCCGACCGTTGCGACTGTCGCAAACCCAAGACCGGCCTGTTGCTCGATTATGTGAAAGACATTAGTTGGGCGCGCGATCAATCCGCCGTCATCGGTGATCGCGAAACCGACGTTCAACTCGCCCAAAATCTTGGGATACGCGGCATCCGCTACGATCGCAAGACGCTCGGCTGGTCGGAAATTGCACGCCAGCTCGTCGATGCGCCGCGTCGCGCCTCCATTGTCCGTAAAACCAAGGAGACCGCGATCACCGTCACCGTCGACTTGGACGCGACCGCGCCGATCAAACTCTCGACCGGCCTCGGCTTCTTCGACCACATGCTGGAACAGATCGCCCGCAATGCCGGCATCAGCCTCGTCATCCACTGCAACGGCGACCTGCACATCGACGAGCATCACACGATTGAAGATACCGGTCTCGCCCTCGGCAGTGCGCTCAAGCAGGCGCTCGGCGATAAACGTGGCGTGGGCCGCTACGGCTTTGTGATGCCAATGGATGAATCGAAGGCCGAGGTTTCAATCGACCTCAGTGGACGCGCGTGGCTGGTCTTCGCCGCGACGTTTCCCCGTGAAAACGTCGGCGAGATGCCGACGGAAATGGTTTCGCATTTCTTCAAATCCGTCAGCGACAACCTCGCGGCGACGGTGCACATGAAAGTCACCGGCGACAATACTCACCACATGATCGAGGCCCTGTTCAAGGGTTTCGGCCGTGCGCTCCGGCCTGCGGTCGCCCGTAATGTCGGCAGCGAAATCCCCAGTTCAAAGGGAGTGCTCTGATGAATTCTTCCTTCTGGAGGGCGGCGACCTCGCTGCGCTTAACCCAATCTCCGCACCGGGGTCGGTGCGGCTCCAAATTTCCCTATGCTCGCAATCGTGGATAGCGGCGGCGCGAATATCGCCTCGGTGCGTTTTGCACTGGAGCGACTGGGTGTGCGCAGCGAACTCACGGCCGATCCGGCGGTGATTCGTTCGGCCGAACGCGTGATTCTGCCGGGCGTCGGCACCGCCAACGAAGGCATGCGCAAACTGCAGGAACGCGGCCTGGTCGAATGTGTGCGCAATCTGACCCAGCCGGTGCTCGGCGTGTGCCTCGGCATGCAGCTGCTCTTCGAGTCTTCCGAAGAAGGCCCGACCGAAACGCTCGGCCTGATTCCCGGCGTGGTGAAACGGCTACCGGATTCTCCCGGCATTCAAGTCCCGCACATGGGCTGGAACACGCTTCTTTGCGGGAAAGGTCCGGCCTTGCTCGATGGAATTCCCCTCGATGCCCGCTTTTATTTCGTGCACAGCTACGCCGGTCCGGTGAATGCATTCACCGTCGCCAGCTGCGACCACGGCACGCCGTTCGCCGCCATTGTGCAACGCGCCAATTTTAGCGGTGTGCAATTCCACCCGGAACGTTCCGGTGAGGCCGGCGCCCGACTGCTTAAAAATTTTGTCGAGGGACGCGTATGATCATTTATCCAGCCATTGATTTGCGGGGCGGACGCGTCGTGCGTCTCACCGAGGGAAAATTCGACCAGGAGAAAACCTACGGCGACGATCCGCTCGCCGTCGCCAAGGAATTTAAAAATGCCGGCGCGACGTGGCTGCATGTGGTCGATCTCGATGGCGCGAAGGATCCGCTTAAACGCCAGATGGCGCTCGTCGAAAAAATCGCCCGCGGCAGCGGTCTGTGCGTCCAAACCGGCGGCGGCATCCGCGACGAAGGACAAATTGAAGCCCTGCTCGCGGCGGGCGTGGAACGTGTGATTGTCGGCAGTCTCGCCGCGCGCGAACCTGACCGCGTGCGTGGCTGGCTGTCCCGTTTCGGCGCGGAACATATCATCCTCTCACCGGACGTTCGCCTCGATGCCGACGGCATTCCGCGCGTGGCGGCCGCCGGCTGGCAGGAAAGTACCGGCGTCGCGCTCGATGATTTGCTCAACGGTTTTCTTCCCGCCGGATTGATTCATATTCTCTGCACCGACATCAGTCGCGACGGAAAGCTAACCGGGCCCAATACCACCTTGTACGCCGACCTCGTGAAGCGTTTTCCCACCTTGCAGATCCAGGCATCGGGCGGCGTTTCTTCGCTGGACGATTTGCGCGTTTTGAAAACCACCGGTTCGGCCGGCGCCATCGTCGGGCGGGCTTTGTACGAGAAAAAATTCACCCTGCAGGAGGCCCTCGCATGTTAGCCCGCCGCATCATTCCCTGTCTCGACGTTCGCGACGGCCAAGTCGTGAAGGGCACACAGTTTCGCGATCATGAGATCGTCGGCGACATCCTCGAGCTCGCCCAACGCTACCGCGACGAAGGCGCTGACGAACTGGTGTTCTACGATATCACCGCGAGCAGCGACGGCCGCACTGTCTCCACGGACTGGGTGACCCGCGTGGCGCGCGTGATCGACATTCCCTTTTGCGTGGCCGGCGGCATCCGCTCGCTCGATGGCGCGCGACAGATTTTGCACGGCGGCGCGGACAAGATTTCGATCAACTCACCCGCGCTGGAAAACCCCGCGTTGATCACCGAACTCGCCGCCGAGTTTGGTTCGCAATGCGTCGTCGTCGGCATCGATAGCCGGCAGGAGGGCTGCGATTATTTCGTGAAGCAATACACTGGCGATCCAGCCAAGACGCAGTCGACGCGCTGGGAAACCATTGCGTGGGCGCGCGAGGCGCAGAAACGCGGTGCCGGCGAAGTCGTGTTGAATTGCATGAATCAGGACGGGATGCGCCAGGGTTACGATCTCACTCAGCTCCGGCTGGCGCGCGCCGCACTCACGATTCCCCTCGTGGCTTCCGGCGGGGCTGGCGCGCCGGAACATTTCCGCGATGCGTTCGTTCAAGCCGGTGTTGACGGCGCACTCGCAGCCTCGGTGTTTCACAAAGGCACCATCAAAATTCCCCAACTCAAAGCCCAACTGATCGCCGACGGCATTTCCATCCGGCCCTAATATCATTGGTAGGGCGGTGAGTCCCTTCACCGCCGCGGGGGGGTTAGGATAACCCCGCCAACCA
>JAYVMJ010000284.1:0-5170 GCA_043759025.1 Verrucomicrobiota bacterium
GGTTCGCCCACATGGGCTGGATTTTGTTCAAACTCGATGCGGAACCGCCGCTCGATAATGTGCAGGACCTGCGCAAGGACCGTCTCGTGCTATTGCAGGACCGCTTTTATGTGACCATCGCCGTCTGCGTTGGACTCCTTATTCCGGCCGCTTTGGGTTATTTGTATTCAGGTTGGAGCGGTGCATTGGGTGGCTTTCTGCTGGCCGGCGTCGCCCGCGTTACCGCCGTGCAGCACATGACATTCTTCATCAATTCGCTTTGTCACACGATCGGCGGCCAGCCGTATTCTGATCGTTGCAGTGCTCGCGACAGCTGGCTCATGGCGATCTTCACCTTTGGCGAGGGATACCACAACTATCACCATGAGTTTCAACACGACTATCGCAATGGTGTGAAATGGTGGCAGTGGGATCCGACGAAATGGACGATCTGGACTCTTGAGAAATTGCATCTGGTCCGTGGTCTGCGCCGCGTCCCCGAGGAAAAAGTTTTACTTTCCCAGCTTGCCGATACCCGGCGTCGTCTCAACGCACGTCTTGCCTGCCAGAAGACGGTATTGAACGATCGTCTGCGCGAACTCCTGCAAACTTCGGATGCCAAGTTGCATCAACTCGGCGAACGCTGGGCCATCCTCAAGGCGCAATACGCCGAGAAGGCCGGCGCCTTGAAGCATGAGTACACCGAGCGCGCGATTGCCCAATACGAGGAAGCCAAGGCGGCGCTCGCGGAAATCCGCCGCGAAGTGCAGCAGGCGCTCCGATTGTTGGAACTTGCGCCAGCGGCCGCCGCCTGATTCTGATTTGATTGCAGGCTGCGTGCTCGTCACGCAACTGCTGTGGGGGGCTTTGGCCCCGCGTAGGGACGATTTCACACGAAGGACGCGAGCTCGCGAAGAACGCCAATCGAATGTCATTCCGTCCGCGATCAGCGGACGCCCCGAAACCAATTCCGGAGACGATCAGTCGGAGGTGACTTTTAAGTTTCGCGGCTGTCATTAAGCGAAACCATTAGCGGTTAATCTTTCCCCGGATCGCAGGCTGGGGCCTTTCGATACGCCACCTGGTAGTTGGTTTTATGCCGGAGTAGGGCTGTTTTGCGGAGGTCTATTTGCCAGACGTTCCCTAAAGCAAAGGGGCGAGGAGGCGGGCGATTTCCTCACCGATGGTCGGGAAAATCCGGCGGACTTTGCTCGGCGTGGGCATCGGTTTTGACTGAGCGAAAACCTCGCGCATCCACAGTGACAGTGCGGCCGCTTCCTTTGGCGAATAAGTGATCATGCCGACTTCGAAATTCACAAACAGGCTGCGCAAGTCCATATTCGCGGAACCCATCAAGCCAAGTCGCTCGTCGACGAGCATCATCTTCGCGTGGCTCATGCCCGGCCCGTAGAGGAGGACTTTCGCTCCGGCCCGGTATAATTCCCGCAGATAATAGCGGCGCGCGAGGTCGGTGATTGGGTGATTGGAGCGGGCTGGGATTACGAGGCGAACGTCGATGCCCGCTCTCGCTTGGACGAGCAGGGAGCGGAAAAGAACCTCGTCCGGAATAAAATAGGGCGTACTGATCCAAATGCTTTTTTCCGCCTGTTGCACGAGCGAGAGGATGCCTTCATACAGCGGTTCGCCGGGCACATCCGGTCCACTGGCCGCAATCTGTACTTCGCTGTCGCCCACCACTTCGGGCGGCTCCGTGGGGCGTTCCAAATTGAGCTGGCTAATCGGTTGGCCGCTCGCGAAGGCCCAATCGGCGATGAAAATCTCATTGAGCAAACTGGCCGCCGGACCCTCGACAACCGCCCCAAAATCGCGCCAGCGACGTTTTAGAAAAGTCGGCCCCATGTATTCGACGGCGAGATTCCGGCCGCCGAGCGCGGCGACGCGGTGATCGATAATGGCGATCTTGCGGTGATTGCGGAGATTGGAGGATCCGCGGGTTTGAATCGGGAGCACGGGCATGAATTTAACGACTTCACCGCCGGCCTTTCGCAGTGGATCGCAAAAACCGCCGCTGCTGCTAAAACAACCCAGCGCATCGAGCAGCAACCTGACTTTAATCCCTTCCTTGGCGCGCTGAGCGAGCAACTTTATCAGACGTTTGCCAACGGCGTCGCGCCCGAGAATGAACGTCATGATATGGATCGATTGTTTCGCCTCGCGAATTCCCTGTTCCAATTTGGCGAACGATTCTTCACCCGAGGTTAGAAACTGAATCCGGTTTCCGCCGATCGGTGGGCCGACCCCATTGAGCATCAATACTTTTGCGGTCGCCGAGCTGGCGGCGGCGGAAGGTTTCAATCCGGGAACAGCCGGCGTCAGGGGAGCTTTGCGCGCCGCCAACCGTTTTATTTTCCGTCCGCCGAGCAACAAATAAAGCGGCACGCCCAGATACGGAATGAACGCGATGGTGAGCAACCACGCGAATGTGTTGCTCGGTTGTTTGCGTTCGCTGATGAGTCGGGCGATGGCCAGCAAAGCCAGGAGGAAACCAGCCACCGTTAGCAAATGGGGGAGGACGCCGTTGACAATCGGGTGATCCCGCAGGCTGTGTTAGGCGTCGATTAGCGTCTGCATCATCGATGCTACACTTACGACGCCCAACGACTTGGCAAGCGGCAGAAATGTTGCGCATTTAGACAAAAAACCGCTTGGCAAAGCTCAAAACGCCCCCATACCTTCACCGTTCATTTTTGATGGTGGAGTATCCAAGTGGCCAAAGGACGTTGACTGTAAATCAATTCGGCTCTTGCCGTTCACTGGTTCGACTCCAGTCTCCACCACCATTTTTAACCCTGCTTGGGTGAGTGATTAAAGCACTCCGGCTTCTCGGAAGCTGTAATAGCCGACGCCACGGGGATCGGAATTAGCCCGGCCGACGATCACGTGATCGAGGAGCTCGATATCGACGGTTTTAGCGGCTTCGCGCAGTTGGCGCGTCACTTGAATGTCCGCCGCGCTCGGGGCAGGATCGCCGCTCGGGTGATTGTGAACGCAGACGATGGCCGTCGCTCCTTGGCGGATCGCCTCCCGATAGACTTCCCTCGGATGGGCGAGACTGCTCGTAGCCGTACCGGAAGAGACTTCCACCTGTTTCAGCAATCGATTTTTCCGGTTGAGACAGAGAACCCAAAATTTCTCGACTGACAGAGCCGCGATCTGTGCGTGGAAATGCTGCATAACCAAGTCCGGTCGGTTGAGCACCGGCTCGGTTGAGCCACCTTTAATGAGTACGCGCCGGGCGATTTCCATCACGGTCACGAGTTGCAGGGCCTTGATCCGGCCAATTCCCTTGAGCCGGCTGAAATCGCGCTCCGTCCAGCGGATCAACGCCTCCAGCGTACCCGCCTGCGTGATCAATTGCTGCGAGATCAGCAGTACATTGTGCCCTTTGCTCCCACTGCGCAGCAGCATGGCGAGCAACTCGGTGTCACTGAGGGCCGTCGGGCCCAATTTTTCCAGACGCTCCTGGGGTCGGTCGCCGACGGCGAGGTCCTTCAGTCGCAGCGGTTGATAAGTCTCATCACTCATGGGCCTTTGGCGGTTTCGCCCGTTGGCCCACGAGCTGTTTGCTAGAAGTGCTTTACGTAGGCGTTTCGTCGCAACTTTTCCAGCCAACGCTCGGTCGCCTGGCGGCTGCTCTGTTGAACCAAAGCGCGCTCTATATCAGGCCGGGCCTCATCCAACGGCAACGTGCCAGCGTATTTGCGATCTTCGACGTAAAAAATGAAAGCGCCCTCGGGCATGATCAGCGGTTCGCTGTGTTCGCCCTTCTTGAGGGAGAAAATCACGTCGCTAAATTCCTTTCTCAAATCCGGCCGGCGCTGCCAGCCCCAATCTCCCCCTTTGCCCTTGCGTGAATCGCTGCTGTATTGGCGGGCAAGATCACCAAAATCGGCTCCGGCTGTGAGTTGCACAATCACCTCGGCGGCTTTGGTTTTGAGCATATCGTCCGAGTCCCCGGCTCCGCGCGCGATTTGAATCAGTCTCAGGTGAACGCTGTCTTCCTGGTAAAACCGTTCCTTGTTTTCGTTATAGAAAGCCTCGATTTTGACCGGACTGACCGTGCTGGCCGACTTCGCCTGCTGCTGACGCATATAGTCGTAAATCATGTCTTCTTCCTGCTCCTTGCGATAGTCTTTCTGCGACATGCCGCGGGAACGCAGGTACGCGAGATATTTGCTCCGGTCACCGTCAAATTGGGTGATGATCGTCTCGGCGACCATGTTGTCTATGTAGCTCGCGGGCACATGGCGCTTCTCGTCCTTGTAGAATTCCTTCACGATCAACACGCGATCAATGAGCTTTTGGACGACGTCCTCTTGGAGCGACTCGAGCTTTTCATTAAACTCCTTCTCGTTGTGGGACTGCTTCTGGATTTCCGGAATCAGCGGTCCGACTTCGCGCCGGATATCATCCACCGTGATGACCTTGTCTTCCACGATCGCCGCGATGCCATTGGCGTAACGAAGGTTAAGATTGTCGTTGGGCTGGGCGGTCTGTCCGCGGGCAGTGACCAGCGCACAGGAAATTGCCGTGAGGGCGAAGAGAGCGATGGATGAAAGACGGTGGCGTCGGAGACTCATTTAGCGGGAAGATTTGTCAGGAAAATAATTACTTCTTTCAACCTTGCAAGGGGGGTTGGTGCGGTCAAGCGGGGAAAGCGGCTGCTCAATTGGATGAAGTCGTCGTGGCGACCGGAATTGCGGAGACATTTTAGTCGATTACCTGCCGTTTCGACGGACAAAATGCCCTTTTGTTCCGCTCGGGAACGGATTTCGGTCACGAGCAACAATGCCCGGACTTCCTCCCCAAATTTGCCAAATCGATCCCTGAGCTCCGCCTCGAGCTGTTTTACCTGCGCCGGATTTTCCACCATCGCGAGTCGGCGGTAAAAATCGATGCGCAAGCGCGTCTCACCAATGTAGCTGGCGGGAAGTCGGGCCTGGGTTTTCTCGATCTCGCCTTCCACGCGTTCCGCCTGCTTCAACGCGCTGAAACTGTCCGTGGCCTCGGCCTTGACGAAATCGGTACCCTCGCCGACAAAAACGAAATCGAGTTTCACGCTCGCGCGGATCAGCGACGCTTGTTTTTCGCCTTTCAGTCGCGCGACGCTTTGCCGGAGCAACTGGCAATAGAGTTCAAAGCCCACGCCAACGATGTGTCCGCTTTGCTC
>JAYVMJ010000285.1:0-10271 GCA_043759025.1 Verrucomicrobiota bacterium
TGCATCCACTCCCGCCGAGGCCGCCACGAGACGCGTGACGAATCGCGCCGCTTCCGGCGGCGACATTGCCTGCGGACTCTGCGCTACGATCGCAGAATCCTCGGGCGTAAGATACTTCAGGCGGGTTTTGCGAATCACGTCTGCCAGGTCAGGATCAGCGACGCCGAGGGTGGGAACGGCTCGTTGCTCCACTTTCCACACCGGTCGTCCAGACGAATCGCGATCCAGCCAAGCCAACGTCAGATACTCGTTCCAAGAGCCGGAATGGACGTAAACGCCGCGATCCATCGGATGGACGAACCGCAAGTGATCGTGCGCCCCGGCAAAGAGCGTTCCGTCAGGCACCAGTGGCAACAGCTCCCGATCCGCGTTCAGTCCGGCGTGACTCATCACGATAGGAAGCGCAGCGCCACCGAGCAGCGCCGGAAAATTCTGTTTCGCCCACACCACCGGATTCGAGAGATCGAGCGACGGGCGGACGGCGACCCGATAGGTGGACAGATGATCCGTGGTCAGGCCCACGATGGTCGCGGTTGCCGCGCCCAACTTCAGTTGGATCGCCGCCGGCGCAAATGGTCGCCCCGACGAGTGATCGACGATGTTGCCAATCACCTTGACGCCCGTGCTCTCGATCCGGCGAATCGTTTCCGACAAATCATAGAATTCCGGTTCGTGGTTGCCAAGATTCAGCACCGTCGGCGCACCGCGGGCGAGGGCGGCAAACATTGCAAACTCGATCGCACCCGCGCTCCGTCGCGCGATGACGTTGCCGTATTCAACAGTGTCGCCGTCGAGCAAAATGGCTAACGGCAATCCGGGATGCTCGGTTTTGAGCTGCTCCACCAGTCCGACGAATTGCGCGGTTCGTTCGTAAGCCGAATGCTGGTCGGCAATAATCAAAACCAACGCCTCCGGCTTTTCCATCGCGCGGATTTTCGTGTCCTGCGCGAAGACCGCGACCTCACCGAAAACAGCCACCGCAAGCAGGGCGATCAGACGCAGTTTCATCCAACTAATTTCACGGTTCCCGCTTTCATCGCAAGCGCCGACCCACTGGCGCCGCGCGGGCCGGCGGGTTACCCGTTCACCGAGGCGGTGCCAGTTCGCCGGGTGAAATCGACGCCCGCACGGCCAGGGTCGCGAGCACTTTGGGAACGTACATGCGGGTTTCAGCGGGAAGGAGGCTGGCGATCTCGGCGTACGTCTTCGCTTCTTTTTGATCGAGCGTGCGCCGAACGCGGCCCGGTCCGGCATTGTACGCGGCGATCGCCAGCGGCCAGTCGTTGAACTGCAAATAAAGCTGCCGGAAGTATTTCGCCGCCGCCTGCGCATTCTTTTTCGGATCGGTGCGCTCATCGGGCGCGCTGGCGCTCAATCCGAGATCACGAGCCGTCGTCGGCATCAATTGGAAAAGTCCGCAAGCGCCCACCGGACTTCGCGCCTCCGGATTAAAGGTCGATTCCACTTCAGCGACCCAAGCCATGTCAGGCGACAACCCAGCGGCGGCAAACACTTCGCGCAGTTCCGGCAGTACAGCGGCCGCAGCCGCGGGCACCGGACGGTCTTGAAGCCGGTTCAGCCACAGGGCGTAATGGGGAATTCCGAGAGTGGACGCCGATGGCGCCGGCAAGGAGGGGTTTTTCGCCGCCTGCTTCGCCGCTTCGATGTAGTCGAGACGCTCCTTCAGCCAATCAACGTAATCCTGATAACCCGGCAAAACTTGAAATGCCGCCAGTGCCGTTCGCGCTTGCGGCTCATAATCGGCCAGTTCGTCGAGACGGTTGCTGTTCAGCGCATTTTGCAGCCGGGTCACGAAACTGTTCCATTCGTCGCGCGACGGAAACTCGAGGGAATCGTCGCCATCGGTCAGCTCAAACTGGTCAAAAACCTCCTTGCCCGCCTGATAAAGTTTTTCCGCTGGATCGGATTTTTTGGGCAAAAGCTCCGCCGCTCCTGTTTGGACGCACAACAGAAGGCTCAGCGCCATGAATTTGCCCGATTTCATAGGAGAAGTGACACGTGGAAAACCCCGAGGTTGCGACGACTTGACGCGCGATCCAAGGGCAATCCCTCGTTGACCCGAGAGGCCAGCCGGATACTTACGTTCTTCCGCCGCATGAACCGGGTTTTTATAAAGACATACGGTTGTCAAATGAATGAGCGCGACAGTGAAGCCGTCGCGGCCTTGTTGCGCGCACGGGGATACCGGATCGTCACCGACGAACGCAATTGCGACATCCTTCTGCTCAACACGTGCAGCGTGCGCGATGCGGCCGAGCAAAAGGCCATCGGCAAAGCCGCCAATGTTGCCGGTCAGCGACGCAAGAACCCGGATTTTATTTTAGGAATTCTCGGTTGCATGGCGCAAAATCGCGGCGCCGAACTGCTCGATCGGTTGCCAGACGTCGATTTGATCGTCGGCACGCAGAAGTTTCACCAAGTCCCGGATTATCTGGATAACCTCCGCGCCGCGCAGGCCGCGGGCGTGCCCATGGGCCAGACCATCGTGGACATCGCCGAGGAAGCTGATTCGCAAAATACGATCCGCGACCACGTGCTCGAGGAAAAACAGATCTCCGCCTTTGTTTCGATCCAGCAGGGCTGCAACATGGATTGCGCTTTTTGCATCGTGCCAAAGACGCGCGGCGATGAACGCTCGCGTCCGATGGATGACATCGTGCGCGAGTGCGAACAGCTCGCCGAACGCGGGGTGAAGGAAGTCACCTTGCTCGGCCAGATCGTCACCAGCTACGGTCGCCGCGATTATGAACATACCGGCGGAATCACTCCATTTGTCCAACTGCTCGAACGCGTAAACGCCATGCCCGGCCTGCAACGTATTCGGTTTACCTCGCCGCACCCGAGAGGTTTCAAGGAAGACCTCATCGCCGCGTACACGCGATTGGAAAAGCTGTGCGAATACGTTCATCTTCCGCTGCAGTCCGGCTCGAATCGCATCCTGCGGGCGATGAATCGGCCTTACACCAGGGAACGCTACCGGCAGATCGTCGACGATCTGCGGACCTCACGGCCGGATATGTATTTCTCCACCGATATCATCGTCGGCTTTCCCGGTGAGACCGAGGAGGACTTTGCCCAGACCCGCGATTTGTTCGAGGCCTGCAACTACGACATGGCGTATGTCTTCAAATATTCGATTCGCACCGGCACGCCGGCCGCGACGTTGGAGGAGCAAGTGCCGGACGAAGTGAAGGAAGAGCGAAACCAGATCCTGTTAAAAATTCTCGAACGCAATTCCAACCGGCGAAATGCCGCGCTCGTCGGCACGATCCAGGAAGTGCTCGTCGAGGGTCCCGACAAAAAAGGCCTGAGTTTTACGGGCCGCACGCGGGGAAACCGCATCGTGCATTTCGCCGCGAACGAACGCCTCATCGGCGAGTTGGTCCCGGTAAAAATCGAGCGCGTGTCGACCGCAGTGCTCTATGGGTCGCTCGAACTGGCCGGAGTGAACGCCTAGCAGGTCATCACATACGTTTATAGAGATACCCATTGCCGTTGATTACATTTCCCCTAAACCTCGCTTTGTCTTTTCGTGGATAATTCTATGAGCCTTTTTCTCGCCACGCTGTTGCCCGGTTTATTTCTCACCCTCTTGGGCGGGCTGCTCATGTGGAACAACTCCGCCATCGGGTCCACCGCCCGGAGTATTCCGCGTTCAAATCGCGCAGCGTGGCTGTTTTTTGGACTCGGCACCGTCTGGTTTCTCTGGCGCCTTTCGCACCTTGGCGAATCCGACCTGATCTTTTTCAAAACCCCGCAGCCGGTGATGATCGGGTTTGGCGTACTGGCTGCGCTGGCGGTTTTCTTTACCCCGGATTTCCTAGCGGTGCGCGGATTGAGTATCTTGATGCTACTCGTGGCGGAGCCGTTGCTTTATGCGGCTTATATGGAATACAGCCATCCCCAGCGTCTGTTCATGGTTACGGCGGTTTATATCGGACTAGGGCTGGCACTTTATCTCGCCGCCGCACCGTATCGTTTGCGCGATTTTTTTGAATGGCTGTTTCTGCGGCCGTCACGCGCCCGCTTAATCGGGGTCATCTTACTCGGGTATGGACTGGCCACGACGGCGTCGGCTTTTACTTACTAATCAATGTCCGCAACCGGCGCTTCCAAAACCGTCCTCATCATACTCGCCGGGCCGGCGGGAGTTGGGAAAAGCACCCTGTGCGACCGATTGGTAGAGGAAGTGCCGGGATTTGAGCGGGTGATCACCGCCACGACACGGCCACCGCGGATTGGTGAAGCCGATGGTCGTGACTACCATTTCCTCACGAACGCCCAATTTGACGAGAAGATTGCCGCGGGAGAATTTCTCGAGTGGGCTCGTGTCCATCGGATGGAACGGCGCTATGGCACCTTAAAATCAGCGGTGCTCGATCGATTGCCGCAGATGAACCTCGTAGCCAATGTCGACGTGCAGGGAGTGCGCAGCTTCCGGGATGCCGCCCAGACTATGCCGCTGTTGCGCGAACGGATGGTGACGATTTTTGTCGCACCCGATTCACTGGATGTCTTGCGCGAGCGGATTCAAGGGCGCGGGCCCATGAGCGCAGAAGAATTGGCCCAGCGAATGCAAAGCGCAGAATTCGAATTAGCTGAACGTAACTCTTACGACTACGTCATCCACAGCGCATCCAAGGAGCAGGATTTCCGTTCGCTGCTGGCCTATTGGGAACAAGCGCGGCGGAAGCTCGCTTGAGTAAAGGGAAACCAGCGAAACTTATCGCTTGGTTCGGTTTTTAAATTCCGCGCTGCGGCGCAAATCATCCCGCACGTCACCTTCCGTCCAGCCTTTGTCGATGATTGCCTTGCGATATTGGTTCAACCCACTCGGGTCCACTTCGCGGCCGAGCACGTCGAGATAGGCACGACGAATGATCTTATCGACGCCCTCGCGACGGAATTCATCACTGTGCCGGACGTGGTCGCGTACCATTTGCTCGGTCCGGCCTTGATCGATCAGATGCGCCCTCCGCAAGCCACCCGCATCAGGCGCACGTCCCAACAGATCCTGATAAACCCGCCGGATTACCACGTCGCAATCCACTTGGCGTACCGGTGCCGGCCGCCGGTGCTCGCCGCCACCTTCCACCGCCTAAGTGAAGAGATCCGATCGTTCCAGTTGTCCCGGGGATTGTCCGAAAGCAAACGGCCGGAGAGATCGCGCACATTTTCGGTCAATCGGATCACGGCACTCCGGAAGCCGGCGTTTTCATAACAGTCAACTCCGCTCCACCCTCCACGCGGATCGAAGAAACACTGTCGTTCAGATTCGTGCCGTTGGAAAATGTCCGCCCGGAAAAATTATCGATCCGGTCGCCGGGATGGAGAATCAAAGACGCCCCACCGTAGTCCGCGTGTTCATACAAAATGATCCGCAGTTCATCACCGCGCCGATCATCTGCCCAAAGCCCCGTCAATACCGTGCAAAAGGCCAAAAAGACAATGATGCGTTTCATACGAGTGAGACGTGAAATCGGAGCGGTTTATTCAAATTTTTAGAATGCGCCGCTCCGATGAGATCGGCCTGTTTACTTACGCTTCCAGCTGCGGCCGAGAAGGCTCCGGCCAGTCGATATGGAAGAATTTTCCGCGGGGCTTATCGACGCGCTCATAGGTGTGCGCGCCGAAATAATCGCGTTGGGCCTGCAGCAGATTGGCTGGCAGACGGGCGGAACGATAACTGTCGTAGTAAGAAAGGGCAGAGCTGAACGTCGGCGCGGCCACGCCGCACTCGGCGGCGAGCGAGACGACTTTGCGCCAGTTTTCCTGCGCCTTCTTCACCGTCTTGTTGAAATACGGGTCGAGCAGGAGATTCGCCAGGTCCGGTTTGCGGGCGTACGCCTCGGTAATCTTCTGCAGGAAGGCGGCGCGAATGATGCAACCACCACGGAAGATTTTCGCGATCTCGCCGAAATTGAGTTTCCAGCCAAACTCAGCCTGCGCCGTGCGCATCAGCTGAAATCCTTGGGCGTACGAGCAAATCTTCGAACAATATAGCGCATCGTGAATCGCCGCCAACAGTGCTTTCTTTGAACCGCGATATTTGCGGCCGGGACCCTTCAGAATCTTGGAAGCCGCCACGCGTTCGTCCTTGATCGCACTCACGCAACGCGCGAAAACCGCCTCGGCAATTGTCGGTGCCGGCACGCCCATATCAAGCGCATTGGTGGACGTCCATTTGCCCGTCCCTTTCTGCCCTGCGGTGTCGAGCACCACGTCCACAAACGCTTTCTTTTTGTTAACCGGATCCATCTGCTTGAGGATGTCGGCGGTGATTTCGATCAGGAAACTGTCGAGCGAACCAGCATTCCACTCGGAGAAAATGGCGCCCATTTCCGCAGGCTTGAGACCAAGCAGACCCTGCATGAGGGAGTAGGCCTCGCAGATCATCTGCATGTCGCCATATTCGATCCCGTTGTGAACCATTTTCACGTAATGGCCCGCGCCATTCTCGCCAATGTAAGTGGTGCAAGGTACGCCACCCTTGACCGGTTTTCCGGGTTGGGCGCCGGGAATCGGTTTGCCGGTTTTCGCGTCAACCTTCGCGGCGACGGCTTCCCAAATCGGTTTCAATTCCTTCCACGCGGCAATGTCGCCGCCGGGCATCAACGATGGACCGAAGCGCGCACCTTCCTCGCCACCAGAAACGCCGGATCCGATGAAGCGAAGGCCTTTTTCCTTCAGTGCTTTTTCGCGGCGAATCGTATCGGTCCACAGTGCATTTCCACCGTCAATGATGATATCGCCCTGTTCGAGCAGTGGAACCAAGCCGTCGATCACGGCATCGGTTGCTTTGCCCGCTTGCACCAGAATCACCATCTTGCGCGGCTTCGCGAGGGAGCGGACGAAGTCCTCCAGCGTTTTTGTGCCAATCACACCACCGGGCGTGCTGGGATTTTCCGCGACAAATTTGTCGGTCTTTTCCGTCGTGCGGTTAAAAACCGAAATTTGAAAGCCGTGGTCGGCTATGTTCAGTGCGAGGTTCTGACCCATGACCGCCAGGCCGATGAGTCCGATATCGGAAAGGTCTTTTGGCATACGGTCCAACGCATAGCGGCGGGCGGCGAAAGACCAAACCTTTTTTATGTGCACCCGGCCTAATGCGTCCCTTTTGGGGTATTTTGTTGCTTGGCGTTGTAGGCGCCTGCGGTCGGGAAAAACGGCGCGATCTTTTCCACAATGGGCGTCAGGAATTTCGGTTCATTCCGGTTATAGACCCATGAGAAAAAAACGATGCTGCCGACCACCGCGATGATAATGCTGCCGATGATCTTGTTCATCTTTACGATCCGGCGGAAAATAAAGACCGCGACGATGAAGACAAAAATCACGATGCCGATCTTCAGCCACACATCGGGCGGAAGCGTTTTCATTTTATCGACCGCGGACTGGGCGAGCAGGGGCATGGTTATGGGTTAGCCGGAATTGTCCGTGACACGAGCCATTTTTGCCCGACCCGATGCGGTTTCACCACCGTTTAACTGCCTTTTCCCTTACGTGTAACGGCTCGCGATGCCCAGATAATCGAGCTGCCAAGCTTCCTTCCAAATTCGAAAGCGGCCTTCGGGAGTGATTTTTCCAAACTCTTCGCGTTCAGCGTGAGGAAGCAGGTATCCGAGCTCCGTATTGATGACCTCCATGTGCTGCTGCTGCTGGTTAATATCATCGATCGGACTGATCTCCCAAGTCTGCGCCGGCTCACTGGATTTATTGAGCCGTTTCTGGTGCCGGGCGACCAAGCGGGAGAGTGTGCGGGACCATGGCGTACGTTCCACATGCCAGGTTTCAGGATAAAATCCGCCAAACGGAATATACAGATTATCGGTCACGTAGCGGCGACCGGAGACAGCAAGCGTCGCCAAGCTGTAGCACACAGTAATCGCTCCGTTTTCCTGGGGAACGAAAAGCACATGCAAGCGGAGTGTGTTATCCTGATTCCGATAAATCGAGGCGCGTAACCAGATGCCACCGCCCAACTCTGCTTTCAGCGCTTGAACGTGCACGAATCGATTGTCTCGCAGCCAATCCCGTACGCGCAAAAGTCGTTTCTGAGTGGGCCACTCGTCACCGCTGTTATTGACCACGTAGCGGGGAAAGAGCGGCATCGGACTGAGACTGATCGCACTCACTTTCAACCAATTGAAACCTGATTCGAGTAGGAACCAAAGGAGAAAAATCGCCGCCGCCACTGTCCAGAACGGTCGATCGATCAACGACAATTGCGCATTGGTCTGCGCCATGAACAACGCAAAAAGAATCCAGCGCAGCCAGCGAATCGGGATTGCGAGCACCGGCGACGCCATTCGAAGGTTGATGTAGAACAGCAACAACAGCAGCGCCACAGACGGCGCGAGAAACACTGATAGAGTTTCCGGCATGAGAGGGAACTGACGGGAATGGAAGAGCCGTTTAGCTCAAACGCACCGGCATGATTACACACACAAAGCTTTCCAGCGTTTTGAAAACCCCAGGGCTTACCTCGTCCTTGAGTTCAAAAAACACCTCGTCCTTCGTGAGGGCGCGAAGCGGGTCCATCACAAATTGAGGATTAAACGCGACCTGCAGTTCAGGTCCGCTGTACGAAATCGCCATCGATTCGTGAGATTCACCGAAATCCGGCGACGAGGCGCTGATTTCCAGCAAATTGGCCGATAACTTGATCTTAACCGAATTGGATTTTTCGGAAGTAACAAGAGCTGCGCGGTGTACGCACTGGAGAAACAACTCGCGCTCCAATTTGATCCGCTGGTGGGTTTCCTTGGGAATAACCTGGTGATAATTAGGATAGTTCCCCTCGACCACTTTCGAAAAGAGATAAATGCTGTCCGTGAGTCCGCTCGTATCTTTCCCCGTATCAATTTGGAAAGCCGCCCGCCGTTCGTTGAAGGCGATTTTCAACTTGTCGCCCTTGCCCAGCAAACGAAGGAGCTCAGCCACCGTCTTCGCCGGAAGAATGATCGCTCCGGCACTGCCCGCCGGCACGTCCACTTCTTTGCTTACTAATGCCAGCCGACGTCCATCGGTGGCCACGAGAGTTAGTTTACCTTCGTTAAAGTTAAAATAAACGCCGTTGAGAATGTAACGCGTCTCATCCGTGGATTGCGCGTAGGAAACATTGCTTAACATTGTCGCAAGCTCCCCTTGCTCCAACGCGAAAGTTTTATCGTCTGCAGAATCGGGAAGCTTCGGAAATTCTTCAGCGCCAATGCCCATGATCCTGAAATTCGAACCGCCCGAAGCGATCTTTACTTGGTGAGCTGCCGAGGAGTCAAAAGAGACGTCCACATTGGGAAGTTCGCGAACAATCGTCGCCAACCGTTTCACTGGTAACGTGACCGAGCCGCCTTCTTTTACCTCTGCCTTGATCTTGCAACGAATTCCGAGATCCAGATTCGTAGTGGTCAGGGAAATGTAGTCCTTTTCGGCCTCGATCAGCACATTGCTTAAAATGGGCATCGCGGCCTTTGAGCCCACGACATTGAGGACCTGAGCCAGGCCGTTGCTGAAGTGGTCGCGATTGATCTTAAATTTCATCGGGCAGGTCGGTAAATGTGCTTTTAACTAACAAATGATGATTAGAGATAGATTCAATAAGGAAGTATTCGTATTATTATGTGCTGCGATTTTCGCAATAACCCTCGTTTTGCCGAGGAGAGACGACACAAATTGGCCTGTGAAGCCGGTCTGAATAACAAAGAATAACCGGCCGGTAGTTCACAGGGAAAAGTTATTCGGAATCCTGCTGCTTCATTTTCACAACCTTTCGGCGCAGTGCCCGACGCTGCGCATGACGTACGCCGCGCTGGTAGTGGGCAAACAGTCCATAGAGAATGTAAGCGAGAAAAATGAAAAAGAAGGCGACCTCTTGCAGCCGCCAGATCACCGTTACTACGATGAAAACCCCAATGAACGTCCGGAAACGGGTTTTCGTCTCCCAATTGATCTGCTTAAAACTTGGGTATCGCACGGTGCTCACCATTAAAAACGACACGAGGATGAGGATCAGTGGAAGAGCCAAGGTCATCTGGCGCAGTTCCTTTGCGTTAGCCGACATGTGCAGCAGGAGAAGGACCATGGTAGCGACGGTTCCCGCCGCTGCTGGGATAGGGAGGCCGAGGAAATCTTTGCTCGATTCAACCTCCGCGCGATGCAACAGCGGATTTGTGATCACATTAAACCGCGCCAATCTCACCGCGCCGCAAAGCAGGTAAATAAAGGCAATCAGCCAGCCAAATTCGCGAAAC
>JAYVMJ010000286.1:0-5410 GCA_043759025.1 Verrucomicrobiota bacterium
GGCCACGCTTTCGCACGAACTGCGGACGCCGCTGAATCCTGTGCTCCTGCTCGCGACGGAAGCGGCGGGCAATCCCAAGCTCGCGCCTGAGGTGCGCGAGGATTTTGAAACGATCGCCAAGAACGTCGCGTTGGAAGCGCGCTTGATCGACGATTTACTCGACCTCACTCGTATCGTGCGCGGGAAACTGGCGCTCGATACGCATCCGATCGACGTGCACGAGAGTTTGCGGGATGCGCTCGCGATGGCGCGGGAGGAAATCGAGCAAAAGCAAATTGAGTTGGTATTGAACCTCGAGGCAACGGCGCGCGTGGTGCACGGCGACGACGTGCGGTTGAAACAGGTGTTTTGGAACGTGATCAAGAATGCCGCGAAATTCACGCCGCCGGCCGGGAGGATCCTCATCGAAAGCCGCAGCGTGGCCGAAAACGGGATATTGGAAGTGAGTGTGACCGATACTGGCATCGGGATGCTGCCGGAGGAAATTGCGCGGATTTTCGAGGCATTTTCGCAGGGCGATCATGCCTTTCAGGTTCCGCACCGATTCGGTGGCATGGGGCTTGGACTGGCGATTTCGCGCATGATGATCGAAATGCACGCGGGGGCGATCACGGCCACGAGTGCCGGACGAAACCAAGGCACGACTTTTTTGATCAGGCTTCCGGTGCTGCGCGATGCGGTCCTTTCGAGGGCCAAACTTGATCGCCCTGATTTGCAGTCACGCCGCGCTGAATCCGGAGAATCGCAAAAACTAACGGTTTCATGTCGGGTATTGTTAGTTGAGGATCACAAACCGACTGCCCGCGCGCTGACCCAGCTGCTGCTCAGGAGAAACTATCAGGTCATCGCGGCGCACTGTGTGGCCGATGCCCGGGCTGCTGCGGCCCGCGAAAGTTTTGACCTGTTGATTTCCGACATCGGGTTGCCCGACGGCAACGGTTACGAATTGATGACGGAGTTGCGCGACAATTACGGGCTCCCGGGGATCGCATTAACCGGGTACGGCATGGAGGAAGACATCAACCGAAGTCACGCTGCGGGATTCGTGGCGCACCTGACGAAGCCCGTTAGTGTGCAGGCGCTGGACGGTGCGCTCGCCGCGATCCCGGCGGATGCGGCGAAGGCCGGCAGGAAAGAGGTTTAAAGCATTCCCTGCTGCTTCGGTTGGATTCATCGGATCCAATTATCTTCCGGCGAGCAGGGTTGTGAGGGCGGCCTGATCGATATCGCCCGTGACCGCGTGCAAATGATGCAGTACGCCCATGCGGTCGTCCTCGCCAGCGGTTGAAATATCGAGCATCCAGTCCTCGGATTTGGGCGAGGCGACGATGACTTCGTCCGACCAGCGAATAACTTCGGCGGCGGTGACAAATCCACGGGTGAGACCTTGAATATAGTACTCGGCCATGGTGCGGTGATTCGGGGTGGATGGCATAGGCGGGTAAAATTGGGCGGAAACGCGAAAGTTCAACGGCAATAACGATCGAATTGCCCTTGAGACGGAAGGGATTCTCCCAAACCCGGTGTTATGCGGGCAGACATGAAAACCTTTTATCGGACTCTTTTTCTCCTCACCCTTTGCGGGGCGACCAGTGCGCTTTTTGCCGTCAGCCCATTCGAGCCACCGGGAGACAACGATGGTGTCACGATCAATCAAACCGACGCTTTGATTTACCCGTTTTCCATGACGACCAGCGGCATCCTCAACGGCGGAGCCCAAGTGGTTGTCAGCGTGGACGCGGACGGTCACCTCAGCGACACGCTTGTTGTCGGCTACACCAATGAGGTTTTTGCCGATGCGGCGGTGGCGGCCTTGAAACGATGGACGTATGAACCGGCAAGGGTTCACGGCATTCCGCGAGCGTCCCGAGCGTATGTTTTATTCACGTTCAAAAACGACATGGGCGTCATGATCCAAAAATTGCCCGGAATGACGGATGCCACCATATTGCGGTCATTTACTGACGACCGGTATAGCTACAAGGCGTATCAGTTGCGCGATCTTGATCGCATTCCCATCCCGGCCCAGGTCGTTCCGCCGAATCCGCCCAAAGGTGCTCTTTCGGCCAAGCGTACGGTGACAGTGGAATTTTATATCGATGACCAGGGGCGCGTGCGGATGCCGGCGGTTGACCGCATCGAGGCCGACGATGCTTACGCCGCCGCAGCCGTGCGGGCAGTGGAACAGTGGCGCTTCGAGCCACCGCTGCGGAAGGGACGCCCGGTGTTGGTTCTCGCGCGACAGGACTTCAATTTCGTTCCAAAACCGTAGCGGAGCCACGCAGCGGGAGCAGGGCGAGCGCGCCTCCGGGCGCGCTTTTCTTTTGCCCGAAAGAGATCGCGAGAGCCTCGCAAATAATCGGCCTGAAGGGTGGATTCACCCGTTTGTGCGGGACGGCGCTCTTTTACCGTGCCGTTGGTTCTGACAGAAATCCGCTGAGCAACTGTTTCAATTGATGACGTGCGCGATAGAGCCGGGTCTCGATGCCGCGCTCGGAACAACCGGTAATTTCACCGATCTCCCGGTAGGAAAGATGGTCGTAGTGGTGCAGGATCAGCGTTACTTTTAAATCGTGGGGTAACCGGTCGATCGCGGCCCGGACCTCCGTCACGGTTTCATGGTGGTCCAGCGCGGCATCGGGCGAACGCTGTTCGCTGCACGGATCAAAGGCGGGTGGGCTTCGCCCTGAGTCCGATGATTCTCCGGTCTCCGGTCTTTCGAGGGCGACGGTGGGATGGCGCCGCTTCCAGCGATGATGATTGTGGCAGCGATTCGACAGCGTGGTGAATAACCACGCACTCAATTTCGTATCCGGCCGCAGACGCTGGCGCTGTTGATAGAGACGCACAAAAGTCTCCGCCACGAGGTCCTGCGCATCCGCGGTGTTCTGCACGTAGCGAAACGCAAAGTGATACAGCGGACGCTGCCAGCGTTCGATCAGGCGGTTAAGCGCGGCCGATTCGCCCTGTTGGAGGGCGAGCAGACTGGCTAAATCGAGGGCGTGATCGTGGGGAGCAGGCACGGCGCGCGGGGCGGGCGCATTAATTCAGAAACGACGGGGTGAGCGGCTCGGCGCTGGCGACGAGTTGAATGTAGCGTTGCCGCTGTTGCGGATTCATGACCTCGGCCGACGCGAGCACCAGCTGGCGGGTGGAATCCAGGCACTCGCGGTTGAGATGCCGGCGGGTTTCAACGAACCGGGCGAATTCCAGAAAATCCACCTGGTCGTTCGTGCGCCGCGCTTTCTCAAAATCTGAGAATTCCGCCTGTAACGCGGCCACTTGGACGGTCATCGCCCTCAGGCGTGGACTAGAGGCCTGATGGAGCTCCTTGATGCGCGTGTACTGCGCATCGGTAAGCTTTAGTTCTGTTTTCATCCACACTAATTGGCCTTCGAGCGTATTCGTTGGAGCGGGTTCGTTTACCCGGAAATAAGCGAAATGCGTGCCCAAGCCGATGATTCCGCCAAGCGTGAGGATTTGGAGAGTCCGTTTCATCGCAACGGCTCCGTGTTTTGAGTGGTCATCAGCGGATCGATCAACTGCAGGTAGCTGCGGGCCAGTTGTTCGCCGCGTTCGCGTTGGAGATGGTTCAATCGCACTTCCGCCAGAAAGAGGCCGAGCAGGGCGCAACTCGCGACAAACATCACGGCAAACGGAGGGCGGGCAAACCAAGCCTCAACCGTCGCCCACCAGCCGGTGGATGACCCTCGCGCGATTTCTTCCGCGACGGCGATGCGCTGCCAGACTTCGACGGAAAGACGGGGCGGGGTTTCCGGCATTTCGGACCAGCGGTCCAATAACGGATCAAGGGGATCGGGCGGTGGTTTCATAGTCATAGTGCTGGGCTGACGGTACCACGCATAACACCGGTCCGGGTCGATGTCCTTCACAAAATATTCCGCTGGTTTTGGGAGCGGCGGGAAGAGCTGGTGCCGGCTCTCCTCGCTCACGAAGCCCACCGCGCACACATGCGCGCTTGCCCTGCGCGTTCCCGCAGGGCCTACTCGTTCCCGCCCATGGTTCCGCCGGATATTCGCAATTCCCAACCCGGCTGGCTTCGGCAATGCGCGACGCGCGTCACGTTGTTTTGGCCGCTGAAAATGATCGGCACAACGCTTGGGATGACGTTTTTCTTCATGGCGTATTTTTGGGTGCTGCGGCACCCATTCGGTTCAGTGGTGGTGATGCCGTTGACGGCGGTCGATCGGTGGATCGGCTTTTGTCCGGCGGCTTTGCCGCTTTATGTATCGCTTTGGATCTATGTTTCCCTTGCACCGGCTTTGTTGAATACGCGGCGTGAACTGTTTTTCATTGGCCTGGCGGCACTGGCCATGAGCGTGACGGGGCTCGGGATTTTTCTTCTCTGGCCCACCACGGTCCCTCCCGCGGCGATCGATTGGTCGCA
This sequence comes from Verrucomicrobiota bacterium, assembly GCA_043759025.1. GTDB lineage: Bacteria > Verrucomicrobiota > Verrucomicrobiia > Opitutales > Opitutaceae > Lacunisphaera. The sequence continues at coordinate 4,409 of JAYVMJ010000286.1, forward strand.
TCATTCCGCCTTCGCTTTTTTGAAAACGGTCGATGCCTCGGGAAACGCCTGTCCGTCCCTGCACGTCGCTTTCGCGTTTCTGGCTGCGGTCTGGATCGGGCGTGTCCTGCGCCAAACGGGGGCGGGTCCGCTGCCTCGGGCGCTCAACTGGTTGTGGTGTCTCGGAATTTTCTATTCAACCGTGGCCACCGGGCAACATGTGGCGTTTGACGTTTTCGCCGGCATCGCACTCGGAGGCGTGATCTCACTGCTAAGCGTTAGACAGGTTTGATCTATTTTCGGTGCGCACGTGGCAATCTGATGGATGGGTGCTGAGGAATGAAACGAATATTCCCCGAACCGCGTCTGGAATGATTTGTCTGTAGATGGAAATTACCGGTTCCGACAGGCCATGGGATTTACGAAGTGCGAATGGGCTGTTGATCTGGTCGCTTGAAATGATCTCGGTTTCCACCTCAAAAACTGTCGTGAAAGGGGTCGCTTTCTTCGAAGCGATCAAGGGAGCCATTGTCCTTTTGGGCGGCTTTGGCCTGCTGTCGCTGCTGCACCGGAACATTCGGCTGATTGCAGCCGCATTGGTGGGGCGGTTGCACCTGAATCCCACTCATGGGTTCGCCAATAGTTTCATCGAGGCGGCGTCACGCCTGACGGATTCCCGCTTGTGGATGATCGCTCTGCTGGGTTTCGTCTACGGTGTTTTCCGATTGATCGAAGCGTATGGACTTTGGTTTGGAAAGGTGTGGGCCGAATGGGTTGCAGTGCTGAGCGGAGGAATATACCTGCCGGTGGAAATTTATGAACTGGCGGAAAAAATCACCTGGGTCCGGGTGTCTGCGCTGACGGTAAATCTGGTGGTGGTTGGTTTCATGAGCGGGGTGTTGTTGAGAAGTCGGAAGAGAAGGACGTCGGCGGTTTAATTTTTTATCCGCGAGACGATCGACTGCTGATGCACGATTATTTGCCCTGATGAGAATAAATGACCTGACTAATTTGGGCGGCATT
>JAYVMJ010000287.1:0-4037 GCA_043759025.1 Verrucomicrobiota bacterium
GTGCCGGCGTGCACGCGTTTGATGGCTGCCTCGATTTCCGCCAGTGCTTCCTGTTCGTTTGAAACGAGACTCAGGGCGAAATCGCGATCGAAGGTATCGGTGCCGGCATCGGCCATGTGCTGGCCGTAACCGGAAAGATCGCCGGAATCGTCCTTGGACGATTTCAGAAGTGTCTCTTCGGTGTGCTCGCCGAGTTGCGTGAGAACGTGGAGGCGAAGATCGAGCAGCAAACGGTAGTAGCGGCGGAATTTCTCCGGCACGTCGTTTTCGTCGACCATTTTGGTGGGCTGCTTGCTCTTACCGGGGTGAAAACCGAGGATGTCCGCCAGCGAGGCCGCCTTGACGTGATTGGGCTTGTGGGCTTTTTCCAGCTTGGCCAGCGCCTCGGCCTGTTTGGCGGCGGCAGTGGCCTTCTCGCTCTTAGTGGTCTTGACGGTGTCCACCCCTAGTTTTTCGTTCTTCTGCGCAATTTCGCGAACTTCATCGAGACTGAACGCGATAGCGGCCTTGGGAGTGGACTTGCGCTCAAGCACCATGCGTTTCAGATCGGCGGCATTGAGCGGCGGCTTGCTGTTGCCCTTGGCTGGAGCTACGGCCGGCGCAGATCCGGGTGTCTTTTTGGCGACGAATGGCGTGACGGTTTTTTTAGCTTCAGCCTTCGCGGCGGGTGCCGGCGCGTGTTTGGCGGGAGTTGGTTTCGCGGGCGGGTGTTTAACGACGTGTTTCAAAGGTTTCTTGGCCTCTACCTTGTGGGAGGGTTTCTTCGCGGCAGGTTTCTTTTTGGTAGCCATATGAAGCAGGATTTAGGAGTTAAGGGCTTCTTCGCACCGAGGGCAAACTTCTCCGTGCGGGGTTTGATTCAAATTGGGTACCCAGCGCCAGCAGCGCGGGCAGCGGACAAAGGCGCGATCGCGGGCAGACTGGGCGGAAATTTCCACGGTGGGGACATTTTTTGCCTCAAGACTGACATGGGAGACGATAAAGAGTTCGGGTAGAAATGAATGGTGTTTTCCCAAAACACCGAACGAATCATCCGCGGCAGCGCCATTAAAGGCGAGCGCGGCGTCCAACGATTTTCCGATTGTACCGGCTTGACGGAGAGGCTCGAGCTTTTCATTCGCAAGGGCGCGAAACTTGAGCAGCGCCACCATGTCGGCCTCGATATTAGGGTTCTTCCATTCGGCGGGTGCGATCGGCCAATCCTGCAGGTGAATCGAGTGGCTGCCGTATTCCGTGCCGCTGGTAGCAAAGCTCCACGCTTCGTCGGCGGTGAAGGTGATGACCGGGGCGAGGATTTTGACCAAGCTGAAGAAAATGTGGCGGATCGCCGTCTGGGAGGAGCGGCGCAACGGGTGATCGCTTTTGAGCGTATAAAGCCGGTCTTTCAGGATGTCGTGGTAAACGGACGACAGTGTGACCGAGCAAAACTGGTTGCAGAGTTGGTAGACGCGGTGGAATTCGTAGGCGTCGTAAGCCTTCGTGCATTCGTCGATCAGGACTGCCGTTTGATGCAGCGCCCAGCGGTCGAGAACGTTCATTTGTTCCACGGGTATCGCGTCCTTCGCCGCTTCGAAATCGAACAGGTTCGAGAGCTGGAAGCGGAAGGTGTTTCGAAGGAGACGATATGCTTCGCCGACGTTTTTCAGAATTTCGTCATCGACGGGAATGTCGTCACGGAAATCCTGCGAGGCGATCCACAGCCGGATGACATCGGCCCCGTGCTGGGCGATATAGGCATCGGCGGTCTGGGGTTTTTGATACGTGCTGCTCTTCGAAATTTTCTGGCGATCCTTGTCGACGATGAAGCCGTGGGTGAGGACGGCCTTGTAGGGTGCGGCACCGAATGCGATGACGCTCGTCCACAACGACGATTGGAACCAGCCGCGATGCTGGTCGCTGCCTTCGAGATAGAGGTCGGCCGGCCAATGCGTGCCGCCTTGGCCGCGTTTGAGCACGGCGGCGTGGGATGAACCGGAATCGATCCACACATCGAGGGTGTCACGGCCGCAATTGAGTGCGTCGGGCGACGGCCAGTCGGCGGGAAGCTTTACGCCGTCGAGAATCTGCGCGGGCGTGGAGTCGTACCAGAAATTGGTGCCGCGGGTCGCGATCTTGTCAGCGACGGCGCGGACCACGCCGGCATCGATATAGGCTTTTTTGCTACTGTCGTAGAAAGCGATAATGGGAACGCCCCAGGAACGCTGGCGGCTGATGCACCAGTCAGGGCGGGATTCAACCGCACCGCGAATGCGGGCCTCGCCCCACGCGGGAATCCACCCTTGATGCGAGGCGATCGTGACGATTTCCGCCAACGCGGTTTGGCGAACGCCGGATTTGTCGAGCGACACGAACCACTGGTCGACCGCGCGGAAAATGATCGGGGTCTTGGAACGCCAGCAGTGCGGATAACTGTGGAGATATTTTGCCTTGGCGAGAAGCGCGCCGGCGGCGGCGAGTTTTTTCAGGACGCCGAGGTTGGCGGGTGAAGGGCGCTTGGCCGCGAGATCCTCGACGGTTTCAAGCGTGGTCAGGCCGACGAGGTCGGCGGGGACTTGCCCGTCATCGAGGTATTTGCCGTCGTCACCGACCGGGCAATAGATTGCCAGTTTGTATTTGAGGCCGGTGATATAATCCTCTGCGCCATGACCCGGTGCGGTGTGAACTGCGCCAGTGCCACTGTCAGTCGTAACGTAGTCGGCGAGCACGACCGGTGATGCGCGGTCAATGAATGGGTGGCGGGCTTGAAGATGCTCCAACTTCGCACCGGCAATCGCGAGCACCGTGGAAGGTTGCAGTTCGATTTTCGCCGCGCTGGCTACGGACCCGAGCAGCGCTTGGGCGACGATGATGCGTTCTGCACCGATATCGGCGACCGCATATTCCACCTCAGGATGTAGCGCGATCGCGAGGTTCGCTGGAATCGTCCACGGCGTGGTCGTCCAGATGACGATGTACAGCGGTTTGTCGGTGGGTAGACCGAACTTCTTCGCTTCCGCCTCTGGGACGAGGAACTTCACCCAGATTGCGATTGAGGTGTGGTCCTTGTATTCGATTTCGGCCTCCGCGAGGGCGGTTTCGAAGGGGATCGACCAATAGACCGGCTTCTTGCTGCGATAAACCAGACCTTTTTCAACGAAGGCCGAAAACGTCCGCAAAATATCCGCTTCGAATGTCGGAGCCTTGGTTTTGTACTCGTTTTTCCAATCGGCCAGCACGCCGATGCGTTTGAATTGGGCGGTTTGCGTCTTGATCCAGCTCTCGGAAAAGGCGTCGCACTTGGCGCGCATTTCGGCAGTAGTAAGGGTGAGGTTCTGCTCCTTGATCTCGCGGGAAACTTTTTGCTCGATCGGCAGACCGTGGCAGTCCCAGCCGGGGACATAAGGCGTGCGAAACCCTCGCATGGACTTGTAGCGATTGATGATGTCCTTGAGGGTCTTGTTCAGCGCGGTGCCAATATGAACGTCGCCATTCGTGAATGGCGGACCGTCGTGCAGCACGAAAGCCGGGGCGTCGGCGCGGTTTTTCTGGATGGCGTTGTAAAGGTCCGTCTTTTCCCAATAAGCGACCCGGGCTGGTTCGCGTTGCACCAGATTTGCCCGCATGGGGAAATCGGTTTTAGGGAGGAGGAGGGTATCTTTGAGTTCTTGCGCCATCTGGATTTAAGGCGCGGCAGGCTACCCAACCAAAGGGGGTAGTCAAGTGGCGTAACGCAGGCTTGAGCGGAGGTTTGACGCGGGGGTGTTCTCCCATTCGGAGATGCGCAAAAAAGCGCCTGCGCGACGGGCTAAAAACAGGCTCGGGTGGGTCGGTGAAATGGCTTGGGTCGATTGCCCGCAGGGCCCGGTGCTCCTGTCCTTCGTAGCCTTGGCGAAGGAGGATGCACCGGCCTTCCGCGAGGCTGACTCAAACCTCCTGATTCCGGGGAATGAGGGTGAGCTCAACTTCACCGCGAATCGGAAAAAAATACATTTAACGCGGAGGGCGCGGAGGACTGTTTGCCGGGCGACTGGCCCGGACAAATGCCGGGCTGCCAGCCG
>JAYVMJ010000288.1:0-3886 GCA_043759025.1 Verrucomicrobiota bacterium
TCGGCCTCGATCCGCCCGATGTTCTGGCGCCTCTGCGTGCCGGGCAATCCGCTCAAGTAGTGCCGCGCGTGCCGGATCACATCGTGCCCTCGGACCATAATGTGGCGCTCGAACATGGCGCCGCAGTCGGTGAATCGGCGCGCCGTCGAGCGCACGCCTCGCGGGTCATTTTTTTCTGCCGCTAAATGGCGACGCTGGTTTATTATGTCGTTGAAAACCAAATACAAAATAACCGGAAAAGGCACTGATAAATCTTAACAAAGCAGAACTAGGCTGTGTCTGGTAAATAAAATCGCGCTAAGTATCCGCAATAATGATACTTTTGGCTTGCTTTTCTCGTTTCGTTGGGTTTGCATCGCATTGTGAATCAACCACCAAGGTTCGTTCTAACCGATGGCGACTGGAACGAGCTTAAAAAATCAAGGCCCATTAGGACAGTCTGACGTGGGCCCAACGTCGCGGCCGGAGGTGTGAGGACATGCGGTTGCGAATTGAAGCGATCCTTTGGATTTTGCGCGCGGGAGCCCCGTGGCGTGATCTGCCGCCATACTTTGGAAATTGGAAAAGTGTCTATGATCGATTTCGAGCGTGGACCAATAATGGCCTGTGGACCGCGATCCTTGGTGGATTGAGCCGGCCGGCGCGGGATGACGAATATCTCATGATCGATAGCACCGCGATGCGGGTCCACGCGCACGGAGCCAATCCGGAGGGTGGGCAGCTGGCGCAGGCCATGGCACGTTCCCGCTCCAGCCTGTCCACCAAGATCCACATGGCCTGCGACGCGCTCGGCTATCCCCTCGGCTTTATTCTCACGGGGGCCAATGTTTCTGACTTCGATCAAGCCCAGCCGCTCTTGCGGGCTCATCTGCAATCCGGCGCCCACGCCATCATGGACAAGGGCTACGACAGCGACGCCATTCGCGCTTGTGTGAATCAACTCGGCGGCGTCGCCGTCATAGCCTTGCCTCCCAGCCGAGCGCAAAAACCCGGCTTTGACGAGCATCTGTATCGCTAACGCCACCGCGTCGAGAATCTCTTCGCCCGACTCAAGACCTACCGTCGTATCGCCACCCGCTACGAAAAACTCCACGTCACCTTCGCCGCCATGGTCTCCCTCGCCTGCATTCTCGTCTGGCTCAAAAACTAGCCGTTATTTACCAGACACAGCCTAATCCACACTAAATCTCACTAATTTCCTAAAGATCGAATTAGTGTAACATTAGTGGCCATTAGTGGTGCCAACCTCCGATTTATTTATTAGCGGAGATCAGCGCAGATTAGCGGTTAACTCCTTCTGCTTCAAATGGGGTTCATCCGGCAAAATCGGGATTTACTTTCAACGGCCGGTGCCTTTCTTTCGCTGGCTCAGTCGCCCGCCCGGGTGGCGGAATTGGCAGACGCAGTAGACTCAAAATCTACCGATAGCGATATCTTGTGGGTTCGACCCCCACCCCGGGCACCAGCTTAAATACTTCGCAGTAAGTACTTAAGTTTTGGTGGAGGCATAGTTGCCGGTTGACGTGGCAATTATAGCATGTCCACCAACAAAAAGACGTTTGTCATTACGCGATTCAAAAACGCTTCAGGTACTGTTTCCTGGCGCCTCGCTGGCTGGGTTAACGGAGTTCGCATTCGTAAGAACTTCAAATCCCGGGAGGAAGCTGCTGCCGAAATGGCAGCGAAAGAAATGCAAACCTTACAAGCCTTCTCCGGCCTCCGCTCTGGAGCAACATACCTGACCGACCCACAGCTGCGTGAAGCTGAAGATGCTTTCCGTCGCCTGGTGGGCCATCCCCGATCAATGTTATTTTACCTCGACTATGCTTTCACCAATTATCGGGAGCCATCTCAGCAAAAAACGCTCACCGAAGCTGTTTCCGAATATGTGGCAGTTAAACAGAGTGAATTCGAAAAGGCCCTCATCTCAACGTGTCAGATCCGTGCTATCAGGGATGAACTAAAAAAACTTCGGCAGCATTTTCCAAGTGGGTCCATTTCGCACCTCACATCGAATAATCTAACGAAATACTTAGGCCGCGGGAATCCTGCCCTCAAAACTCACAACAATCGCCGCAGCATACTCTCCACGTTCTTCAAATTCGCCGCGCAAAATGACTGGGTCGCCACAAATCCTGTCGAAAAGACGCCGCATTATCGGATTCGCCACCGGCGTGGCTCGGCGGAAACCATAACTCCAGAAAAAGCCAAAAATCTGATGGCCTATTTGGAAGGCTATGAAGATGGAAAACTCGTCCCGTATTTTTCACCCTGTCTTTTTGCCGGCATCCGCCCCAGCGCAAGAGACGGCGAAGTTGCCAGACTACTTCCTGAGCACATTCGATTGAATACGGGAGTAATTTTGATCGAACCTGAAGTGTCCAAAGTTCGGATGAAACGCATGGTCACAATTCAACCGAATCTTTCGGTCTGGTTGCAGGCCTATCCATTCAAGCCAACCAAGCCCTCTTACATCGAATATCACCGATTGAAGATCAACAAGCTATTCAAGCTCACCCACGATGTGTTGCGGCACACGTTCATCTCAATGTTCGTCGGCAAATTTCGTTCTATGGGTGAAGCTGCACTACAGGCCGGCAATTCGGAAAGCATCATCCGCAAACACTACCTCGACCTGAAAACATCCGCCGAAGCCGATCAGTTTTTCGGCATCCTGCCCAGCAAACCAGCCCCGGCCGCAGCAGAAAATAACAGTGACAAAGCGTTGTCGCTTCCCCCACCGCGTTTGTCGCCGCCTAAATGCATTCACGCCCTGCTTGCTCCGCATAACTCGCGTGAGCAGGCGATGGCCCAAAAGGAATTGACCTGAGCTCGATTTTCGACAGTGAATAGTACAAGGCAGTTGTTCGCCTCTCTTTGCGCGCCGACGCGCGCGGTCAACATACGTTCCAGGGATCCTATTACAGATCGACCAATCGAATGGTCTTTCGGACGGTATTTGATTAGCTTTTCCCCGCATGCTGTCTCGCCAGATTGCGCAGTGCCTTCAATTCTTGGAGACGCGCTGCCCTGAATCGTCGCTGGCGCTCTGCGTTGTTTTTGCGTTTTTCGTCGGGCGATTTGGTGGGGCGCCCCGCCCGTAATCTTAGTGGGAGATCGACCGAAGGCGTGAAAATATTCCGTCGCTTGAACGCCAACGGGGAGTGCGCCAAGGCAAGGGAACGCAACTTTGGACTATCAGCGCCCTCGTCAAAGACTGGGTCTGCGGCAATGCGCTTCGGAACAAATGCCCACGCCGGAGCCGGTCGTTGAACCTTTCCGGCCAAATGCTCCGCGTACGACGCGAGCCACGCATCCGCAACATTACCATGGGCAAATTTATCGTGAAGCAGTGGCGGTTCGTCAGCGACTGTTGCCGCTGCTTGTGTGCGCGAAGAAGCACGCCGCAATTCGTGCAGCCAATCACGGAGATTCAAACCGAACTCGCTGAGCGTAGCAGACCGTTCGGCGACCTCTTTCAATGATTTTGGCCGCGGTGTCATGTTCGTGATCGAAGCGCGTTTTGAATAACTTCCTTAGCGGTTTCGGTGAGTGCGTCGTGCGGAAAAAATTTGTCGTGGATCACTTCGGCCTCGTCGACTGATCCGATTTCCATTTTCTGCACCAAAAAACGAATATCTCCATAGTCGCCCGCGTAGCCAGGCAATGGCGGACGGCAGGCACGAAGTTTCATCGCGAGAAGGTAGGCCGCGGTGGGAACCACGATACGAATACCTTCGCCAAAATCTGCCTCGGTCAGATTTCGCTTGGCCTCCTTCTCAGACAAAAACTGCTTAACATCGTAGTTCAACCAGTCGTCAGGAAGACCTAGTTCAGTCGCCGCTTTGGCCGCCAACGCCTTCCCGACTTCACTTTGCCGAAACAC
>JAYVMJ010000289.1:0-4862 GCA_043759025.1 Verrucomicrobiota bacterium
TTTTTCTGCCGCTAAATGGCGGCGCTGGTTTATTATGTCGTTGAAAACCAAATACAAAATAACCGGAAAAGGCACTGATAAATCTTAACAAAGTAGAACTAATGGCCAAGGAGTGGCTTGAGAGAGCCATGAATTTCCAACGAACCGTCTCGGCTGGCGACGGCGGCGCCGGTTTCCGGGTGATCCGCACAAAATTGAATGATTTCCGCGTCGGTCATCACGAAAAAAGCAGTCGACAACGCGTCGGACAAAGCGGCGCTTGGGGCAAACGCCCAAGCCCCATCAGTGCGTTGGGCGAGCGTGCCAGTACGAGGGTTAATCAAGTGCTCGCCTTTCACGGCGATTCCTGAGCCGCTGAGCGCGGCCTGGCTGAGTTTAATGACGCGCCGACCGTTGCCTTTGCCGAGCCCGACGGGCCAGCCGTCGCAGCCCGCGGGCGAAGCGAGCGCGAGTGCGGTGCTACCGCCGCTTTGCAGGCAGGCGGAAGCGATTTGCCATTCCTGCAAAAGCGCCGCCATGCGATCGAGTGCATAACCTTTTCCCACGGCCCCGAGGTCGAGATGCAGTTGCGCGGCGTGGGACGTGAGCGTGTGGTTTTCCGGATCAAGGGTAAATGGCGGCAGGCCGGGCACGATTTCTTGTGATGCGTACGCGACGTCGAAGGCGCGGTTCGTCGCGACAGCAACTCCCGCCGCGAGCAGCAGGCATTCCAGCGCGCTGTCGCCCAAGGTGAGGGTTTCGCCGCAAGCGAGCCGGTTGGCGAGGGCGATGTCGCTCGATTCGACGTAGCGGCTGAGCTCGCTTTCGAGCTGATCGAGTAAGCGCCACGCCGCCGCCGCCGCCTGCCGTGCGTATTCGTCCGGTTGGTCGGCAATCAGGATGGCAAAAGTCGTGGCCATCGCTTCGTGATGAAATTCCGGCCAATTCATCGTCGAAGCCGCCGCCGCAGGCGCAGCATGGCAATGGCAGGTTTCAACCACAACAGCCCCAGGCCAAAGTGCGGCTGGCCGTGAATCCGCGGATGGTGGCGCACAGGGAATTCACCGACGCGGTAACCGGCGGCGAGGGCGATGGCGGGCAGAAAGGCTTGGAGTAATTCAAACGGGAAAAGTGCCGCCACCACATTGCGTCGCAGTACGCGCAACTGGCAGCCGGCATCATGCAGTCCGTCGCTCAGCACGCGTCGGCGAATGGCGTTCGCGACGGCAGACATCGCCCGGCGCAGTGCGGAATCGTGCCGATCGGTCCGCCAACCGCAGGCCACGTCGAGCGTGCCGGCTTCGACGGGCGCGAGCAGGAGCTGAAAATCACGCGGATCATTTTGTCCGTCGCCGTCCATGGTGAGAAGCAATTCCCCTCCAGCCGCCTGCAAGCCGGCGAGCAGCGCGGCGTTTTGCCCAAGATTGCGCGCATGGGTGAGGGCATGGCATTGTGGCCAGCGAATACAGGCAGCGGCGATTTCCTGGGCGGTCGCGTCCGTGCTGCCGTCGTTGACGAGAATAATTTCCAGGCCGCCGGGAAGCGATGTGAGCGCGTCGATGGCAGTGGCCAGTAACGGAAGGATATTCCCCGCCTCGTTGTAGAGCGGCACGATGAGCGAATAACGAGGCGTCATGGCCGGCGAGTGAAAACCACACAGAGCACGTCCGGGCGGAGTCCGAGGTAAGTTTCACGATACTCGCCATGCAACCGGGCGCGCACCGCCTCAGCCTGCTTGGCGGTGGCGATGATCAGGACACCATCGCAATCCCCGAATGGTTCGGACCAGTAACCGATGCGTGGCAGTCCGCGCAAATACCAGGGAAGGGGCCAGTATTCCTCGCCGATTACGCGTACGACTCCGTCCGGGGTGCGCGCGAGGGCGGCTTCAACCAAGGGGCGGAATTTCAGCACGTCAGGTGAACTGTGGACATACGCGTATGGATTGCGCGGATCGGCAGGCCGGGTGAAGGCGACGAGCCGGGTCTGGATGAGCTGGGTGGTTAGCGCGAGGGCTGCGACCAATCCGGCTAGCCACCAACGGGGCAGGGCCATGATCGCGCCTGCGGCTAACACCGCCATGCCTGGCACGAGGTGTATGGCATGCCACGGCGTTTTGTAAGGCGTGAGCGAGAGAACCACAGCGACGATGAGTGTGTAAACCGCCACCCCACGATAAAACACCTGCCGTTGGACGAAGGCGTAAACTCCACCCGCGAGAGCGAGCGTGGAGAAAAACAACTGCTGCCAGGCCAATCCACCGGTTTTCTGCCAGCCGAAGAGTTGCAGATAATACCACCACGGTTTTTCGTGCCCCGCGCCTTCGTTCACGCGCTGCCACGCCGGGCCGTAGACGGTGAGGGCGTCGCGCAATCCGGCGAAATTCGCGCCGAAGGAAGAATAAAACAAAGCGGCGATCACCAGCGCGGTACCAGCGGCGAAGGCCAAGTCCCGCCCGGGTCGGGTTGCGGCAGGTCGCCGCGCGCCTGTGGTCAGCAAGGCGATGATCGCCGCGCCGAGGAAGAGCGGGGCGCTCGCCTTGGTCGCCTGCATCAACCCGACGAAAGCACCAGCGGCAAGCGCCCAGGTCAGGTGCCCGTGACGCCACCAGCGTTGCGCACAAACGAATGCGCCGAGCGTGAAAGTGACGAGCAGTGTTTCCTGAATGAAGTAACGGCTGTAGTAAACCGCTGGTGGTGACACCGCGAGGAAAGCGGCGGCCACGAGTGCCGGCCAGAATCCAATCGAGCCGGCGAGCGTAGCGAGGAGCAGCACGGCGAGCGTGCCCGCGAGCGCGGGTACGAGCCGGACCGTTGTTTCGCTCAGCTGGGCGAGCGTGTCTTCATGGCGGAGCCATGCGATCGGCAGAGCCGCGTAGTAGAGCGTCGGCCCGTGATGATCGCTCGGGTCGAAGGCGTAACGGCCGGTTTCGATCAGCTCGCCGAGCTTCACGGCTTGATTGGCCTCGTCGGCGTGCATGGGCCGAGCGGCAAGATCGCAGGTTCGCAGCCAGAGAGCCGCGCCGGTGACGAGCGCGAGAATCAGACAGCGAAGATAAGCGGACGACATGGAGCAGGGGCGTCCGCCGCAGTCAGAATCACTTCACCAACTGGCCGTAGACCTCGACTTCGACGTAGTGATTCAATTCGTCGGAAGTGTTGCCGTTGCTGTACAGGCGAACGTAACGCGCGGTCACGCCCTTGGCTTCGATCAGTCGGCCCTCGTAGGTTTCGATGTAGGCGGGATCGGTCCCCGCGCCGAGACCGTCAGCGTTGGTGTCGTCGTTGTTGAACAAGGTGTGGACGCCCTGCTTAAAGGTCGGGTCATCGGAAACCTGCACGACGACCGCGTGGTAGACGCGCGCTTGGGAATGGAAATGCCATGCGACGATGGCGGCGAGTTTTGCGGGCGCGCCCAGGTCGATCTGGACCCATTGGACTCCCGGCCCGAGCTCGATGTAGCTGCCATCGGCGCCGGTCTTGTCGCCGTCGGTGACAAAGGCAAGTTCACCGACGACAGGAAACGAGTCGCTGCTCGTCACGGGCTTGTCCTTGGAAAGATTCACCGTGCCGGCGGGGACCATTAAATCGGGACGCCGGCCGATGCGCGGTTTTTCCAGGTTGGAGAGTTGTACGGGCCGCGGCGTGCCGACGAAGAGCGGCTTCGGTAGGTCGAGTTTGAGCGGGACTTCGTCAGCGCCGTAAGCGGAGCCGAGCAGTGCGGCGAGAGTCAGGAGAAGGGAAATCTTTTGGCGGGTCATGGAAAACGGGAGATAAGGATTTCGAATCCGGAGAAACCACTGATGATCACTGATTGACACTAAAGGTCGGACTCACGCGACAAAATCAGCGGGTGAAAACGTGAGCATCTTTTGCGCAGCGACCGCTTCGTTGACCTTGAGGATGGTGACGGCGGTGGCAAACGCGGATTCGCCCGGGCAGGAGAGCGGCGTGCCCTCCCGAATGGCGCCGAAGAAATTCTCGAGGTGGGGCTGGTGAATCGCCTTGTCGAGAGTAACGGGAATGTCCCACGCCGAGAGTTCGGCGGTTTCGCGGACATCGACGACCGAGGATTTGGAAGGGCCGCCGAGTTTTGGGCGGGCTTTCTCCCACGGTTTCACCGGAGCGGGTGCGCCCTCGCCGGAGCCGGGACGGGAAATGAAATTCTTGTCGACCCATTGGTCCCATTCGGGTGCACGCGCCTCGCGATAGAGTTTCGTGTACTTTGGATTCTCGGAAATTTTCAACGCACCTTCGTCGCCCATGAAGTATTCGTGGTAGCCGCCGCCGGCGCTGGTGGTGGTGAGGACGCCGTAAGTGCTGCGCACGATTCCGGCGGGAGTGGGGAATTCGTAGATGGCCGTGACGTTGTCGTACCATTCGTGGGTCTTGTAGTAATCGGCGCCGCCGCCGGCGATAACCGAGCGCGGATTGGTCCCGAGAAACCAATTGAACACATCGATCTGGTGGGCGCCGAGGTCGGAGATCGGGCCGCCGGCATAGCGTTTAAACCAGCGCCAGTTCCGGAATTCGTGCATGTTGGCGTAGCCGTAGGCGTGCAGCTTGTCCTCGGGCAGGGCGTATTTGGCGGGGAATCCCAGATCCTCGGTGACAGCCCGGTTCCACTGGCCGCTGGCGTTGGTGATGCGACCGAGCAGATGAGCCTCGTCCAACAGGTGGTTCTTCGCGTGCTGATAGCGGGGATTGCTGCGGCGTTGGTGGCCGATCTGGAGAAGTTTTTTCGTTTCCCGGGCCGTGATCACCATGGAGCGGGCGCCCTCGACGGTGTTGGACATGAGCTTCTCGCAATAGACATGATGGCCGGCGTGGAGCACGGCGTTGGTGTGCTCCGCATGCATGAAGTCCGGTGTCGCGATGATGACC
>JAYVMJ010000290.1:0-5376 GCA_043759025.1 Verrucomicrobiota bacterium
TTTTTCTGCCGCTAAATGGCGGCGCTGGTTTATTATGTCGTTGAAAACCAAATACAAAATAACCGGAAAAGGCACTGATAAATCTTAACAAAGTAGAACGAATCGATTCTCGACACGAGCGCCGGCCCCGATGGGCCGGCGCTGTGCTACGCTCTCACACAACACCAAGTCATTTCGCGCCGCCGAAATCGAATACCTGACTGGCGGCAATCAACACCGGTTCGCCATGGCGGGTCGGCGGCGCAAAGTGCCACTGACGCAACGCGGTCACCGCTATATCAGAGAGGTACGGATGCGCTTCGACCGTGACTGAGGGAAGACGGACCTCGCCCTTCTGATCGATGTAGAAATAAACCTGAACCTTGCCGTGCACCCCGGCCTTCTCTGCCTGCGTGGCGTATTCCGGGCTCACCGTCGCGACGGGAACGGGCGGACGGTCCAATTCTTTTCCGCGAGTGAGGCGGAACGCCAGCCGGCGGTCCGCCATGCCCGGCACCAGGGATTCGAGGAAGTGGTTTGAGATGTTGATCGAACTTGTTTCGACCACGCCTTCGCGTTTGAAATCGAAACGCAGCTCCATCTGCACCGGCACGTTCTGGCCGTCGAGTCGGGCCGGGGTGACTTTCCAGTCCTTCATCACCTCCTGACAGCCTCGAACGAACGCCTCATGGGTGTACGCGAGCGGCAGCGAATCGGTCAGTTTACCGTCGGGGCTGACGCTCACCGCAAACGTCGCGTGGCCCTCGGTTACGCCATCCATGATGAGGCTCGCCGGAAACTGCGGCAGGTAGTTATCGGGTGAAAGTTTGGCCGACTCAAAAGCGGCCAGCGCCTGGGTGGCGGCCACGAAAACAATCAGAAGCGGAATTCGCAGAAGAATCTTTTTCATGGGAATGAGGGGATTGCCCGGCATAACACCGCACACATCCCTGCCCCTTCATTGCGGCAGCACCACTGGATACTATCCACGAGCAGATACCAAATAGGTTAAATGGTGCTTCCATCCCGGAATCGAACGGCAAACTCGAATGGAATGACGGGGTTAGTCTGCTCAGCTCAACTTGGGAAGTAGGACTAAACCCCATAGTAGTGTTGCCAGGCGCCATGTATCATCGGTGATGCATAAAGTGATTTTCCCGCTGCCTTTCACTTGCTCAAAAGCAGCCCTTCGAATGACAAGAAACGCGCGTTCATTGGCAGCCGGTGCGTGGCGGAGGGCCGGAATTTTTGCGATCATGAGGATCATGAAAAATCCGTTACGCGTTTGGCCCCTCTCCGGGGCGAAGCCCCTTCCAAGTCCACGGTGGCACCACGCATTTGGGGCTTTTACTGCGCTGATCGCGGCTGGCCTGCTGTTTTCTCCCCTTCCGAGTTTCGCGCTGCCCAGTTTCGCGCGCCAGCTAAACATGCAGTGCATCGCCTGCCACACGGAGTATCCCCTGTTGAACGACTTCGGCCGCCAATTTAAACTGAGCGGCTATAGCCTGAGTGCGTCCCTCACCGACCTGCCGCCGGTAGCGATCATGCTGCAGCCATCGTTCACCCACACGTCACAAGGTCAGCAAGGGGGAGCGGCACCGGGTTTTAACGACAACAACAACTACGCAACCACCCAAGCCAGTATCTTTTACGCCGGTCGGCTTTTCGGTCCGTACGCCAACGCCCTCTTCGGCTCGGATGCAGCCGCATTTCTCAACAAAATCGGGGTGTTCTCGCAGACCACCTACCATGGCGTGGGCAAGACGTGGTCGTGGGACAACACCGAGCTGAGGTATGCGGACTCCGGTACGCTTTCCGGACATAGCGTGAGCTACGGTGTCTACGCCAACAACAACCCCACGATGCAGGATCCGTGGAACAGCACCCCAGCCTGGGGTTACCCGTTCACGGGCTCCGGCGTGGCGCCGGGACCGGCCGCCGCTACCTTCATCAACGGTGGAACGGCACAGCAGGTCGCCGGCGTCGGAGCGTACGCGATGTTCAACAACACCTTTTATGTCGATGTCGCCGGCTATCACACTTACGGCACCCGTCTGCAAAAATCACTGGGGGTTGATCCCACTGGCGAATCGCAGATCCCCGGGGTGGCGCCCTATTGGCGACTCGCCTGGGTGAAATCGCTGGGCAACGGCTCCTGGCAAATCGGCACGTTCGGGATCGCCGCGGATACCTTTCCGGGCCGCGATCAAAGCTCCGGCAAGGATCGGGTCGTGGACATCGGTCTTGATTCGCAATACCAGAATTCATTCGGCGCCCACGACGTCACGGCGACGGTTTCCTGGATTCACGAGAGACAAAACTGGCGCGCCAGCGAAGCGCTCGGTTCAACCAGCAACGGCGCAGACTCGCTTTGGAATGCGAAGGTCACGGTGGATTATCTTTTCGACAAGACCTATGGCTTCACTGCGCAGTATTTCGCGCTCGATGGCAGCACGGACGAGTTGCTTTATGCGGCCAGCCGGACCGGCTCGCCCAAGAGCGACGGGGTTGTGCTCCAGGCGAATTATCTGCCGTTCAACAAGGCCGGTGGACCGGCCTTCTGGCCCAGGAGCAATGTGAAGCTCTCCCTGCAATACACGATCTACAATCACTTCGATGGTTCGACGTCTGATTACGATGGCGCCGGTCGAAATGCCCGGGATAACAATACACTCTATCTCGAAGCCTGGCTTGTTTTCTAAGCGTATCGAAACATCAAATCTTCAAACTACACCGCCATGAATATCAGAAAAAATCTCCTGCTCTTTATTATGCCGCTCGCACTTGTCTGCCGCATGGCGGCAGCCGATCCGCAGCTCGACATCGTCATCACGGCAAACGACTCGATGAAATTCAGTGTGACGAAGATCGAAGCGCACCCTGGCCAGATCGTGCAGGTGGAATTGCAGAACCAGGGAACTCTGCCGAAGGAGGTCATGGGTCATAACTGGATTCTACTCAAGGCCGGTCGGGATGCCGCAGCCTACGACGCGGCCGCGACCTCGGCTGCAAAGGAATCGTACCAGCCCTCTTCTCACGCCGACGACGTCCTCGCTTCCATTCCCTTGCTCGGGCCAAAAAATTCCGGCAAAGTCACTTTCACCGCCCCGTCCGAACCCGGCCACTATGTCTACCTTTGCTCCTTTCCCGCTCACTTTCAGGTCGGCATGAAAGGCGAGCTGATCGTGAAATAACTGCGTAACAAAAAAAGGGGGCGGGTTGTACATATTGCCATTGGGGACGGTGAGTCCGTGACTGGCCGACGGATTGAGGATCATGCGTCTCCCATACCTGAGCTGGTTCGAATCCGTTGGGTTTCGCGCCTATCTGCCCCCCCCCGCGTTCAGCCGAGGCGCTCGGTCGCTCACGGGGTCGAACCCATCGGCCAAAGCGAGGAGCGCGGAAGGCGTGGATAATACCTGACATAATCCATCCGTAGTTCCGCTGGGAAAACCGTCGTGCCATCGGGATTGCCCGGGCTCCAGAAAATGTTCTCAAGGCTGCTTCGGCCTCATTCGGGAAAGGGAGCGTTCACCCGGTCTGACCCTGTTCAGATCTACCATCGATGGAGCCCTGTCCAAAACAACCGCAGTTCAGATCTATTCTTAGCCAAGTCATGCAGTTGAACGGGGTGGAACGCGGCCTCCGGACGCGTTTTCTCCTGCATAGCTCAAGGCCAACCCGTCCGGAGGCCGGGTTCCACCCTTTAGTGCGGACATTTCGGAGCAGCATCATCACTCAACTGCATGCTTTTGGCTTAGCAACCATGCCGATGAAAGCGCGATGGTGAAGAGTAGGCACAGCTCCCGTGAAAAGCGTAGCGCTGCGCAAGCGCGATGCCTTGCGAGGCATTTGCCTAACCAGCTATGACAGCCTTATGCAGTATCTTGCGAAATTATCACGACCAGTATTGACGGCTTGGCAGCGGGCTTGCAGGCCATTTGTCTATTGCGCGGTGTTAACGCCCATGTTAAGTTATCGCTATGAACCATAGGCAGGCAATCGAGCGCTTCCATCTGGCCTTTCTGCGCCACTTCGCGACCGTGGTCAGTCCCGGCACGATCTGCCTGAAAGGCGGTGTAAACCTGCGCCTTTACCACAACAGCCCGCGGCTCTCCGAGGACATTGATTTCGATGCGCGGGTGGTTGGCGTCGAAATTCTGAAGAAGAACGTCAACAAAGTCCTGGCCAGTCGTCCGCTGCTTACTGAACTCGCCGCGGTCGGTATCACCCTGAGTGAAATCAAACCCGTCAAGCAGACGCAGACTGCGCAGCGTTGGAAGTTTCACATCATTTATGACGCAACCCCGTTGCCGACGCGCTTGGAGTTCTCGCGCCGAAAGGACGAGCCGTTTGAAGACGGCGTGACCGAGCCGCCCGCCCCGACCTTGCTCGCTGAAAATCAGGTGGTGCCATTTGTCTTCAGTCATTATCGGGGAGCTGCGGCCTACCGGCAAAAAATCAATGCTTTGGCGACACGCACGCAGGTGCAGGCGCGCGATGTCTTCGACCTTCATCACTTGGCTGGTTACGCCATCGCTGGTCGGGAGGCTCCGGCGGAGTTGGTGACGCAGGCGATGGAACAGCTCGGATTGATTTCCTTTGCCATGTTCAAGGAGCAGGTGGTGCCGTTCCTGCCTGCGGACTTGGCCGCTTACCATGGCACGACCGAAAGGTGGCAAGCGATGTCAGGAAAAGTCTGGAATGATCTTTCGGCGGCGCTGGCGTCTTCCCCGTCATGACAACCCTGGCATTTTATCAGAAGCTGGCCGGGCAAAAACGAGTCACCACCCGCTCGGCGGCGCAGCTTGCCGGCGTGAGTATTCCTGCGGCCTCGATGGCGCTGCGGCGGCTCGCGGCGGATGGATTGAGCACATCCTTGAAGAAAGGCACCTGGCTTCTGGGCGCGACTTCCTTCAAGCCCGGCGCACTGGTCACCGCCGCGGCCGATCCTTATCAGGCGTATCTCTCCGGTTGGTCCGCGTTGCGATTGCATGACCGGATTCAACAGATCCCGCAGACGCAATTCGCGGTGACCTTGGGTCGGCCGGGTGAAGTGGAGATGCCCGGTGCTCGCATCGCCCTGCACCGCATCAAGTCTGAACTTTTCGGTGGCTATACCTTTGATTCAAAGGTGGACGGGTTTGTCGCCTCGCCGGAAAAGGCGGTCTTTGATCTGGCCTATTTCACGGCCATGAATCGCAGCCAAGTCAGCGGAAGTTTGCCGGAGACAAATTTGAAGGGACTGCGTTGGAAAGATGTTCAAACTTGGCTGCGGCGCATTGCGACTCCGCGCGTGCGCGCCGCGGTGGAGCGGGCCCTCGATTCCATTCGCGAACAGCACGCCGGGGCCGGGGACTAGAGGCTCAGACATCCTGAGCCCAGCCCGTGCAACGT
>JAYVMJ010000291.1:0-3287 GCA_043759025.1 Verrucomicrobiota bacterium
AATCGAGCTGCTGCACTGGATCGACGGCGACGTCCCGGACTGGATTATCAGCGACGGCATTCGTCTCCGGCAGATTCTCGTCAATCTTGTCGGCAACGCAATTAAGTTTACGGCGAAGGGCGAAGTGGAAGTCCGTGTTTCCGCCGAGCCGCCCGTCACCGATCAGCCGCCGCGTTTAGCCATCACCGTGCGCGACACCGGCGAAGGCATTCCGCCTGATCGCATCAACCGGCTTTTTCGTCCGTTCAGTCAGGCGGATTCGTCCACCACCCGGCGGTTTGGCGGCACGGGCCTGGGACTTGCCATCAGTCGCAGCCTGGCGCAGGTGCTCGGAGGGGACATTGCGCTGGAATCCACTACCGAAAAAGGGAGCTGTTTTCGTCTGATCATCAAAGCGGTTCCCACAACTCAGCCCGAACAAATCGGCATCGTCCCCAAACCCCGACCCACCGTTGTACTCGAAGGCCGGAGGGCGCTGATCGTCGACGACAACGAGACCAATCGCCGGATTCTCACCAGCCAGTTGAAGCGCTGGGGCCTCGTGTGCGAGGCATTTGAATTTCCCTCGGAAGCGCTGGAATACGTCCGAAGAAATGGCGAGGTCGATGTCGCCCTTTTGGACATGATGATGCCCGACATGAACGGCGTGGAACTGGCCGCCGAGTGTCACCGGCAGTTCGGCAACGATAAATTTCCCTTGATCCTGCTGTCGTCCGTCAGTCGCGAGGAGTTAAACGCATTCAAACCCAAGGAGCACTTCAAAGTCGTACTCACAAAACCGGTGCGGCAATCAGCTCTGCTGGACGCGTTGCACACTTCACTCGATCAGCGCAAACCGGTAACGGCCGTGCCGTTTTCGGCGCTCCAAATCCCACGGCTGGACACCACGTTGGCGGAGCAGAACCCACTGCGCATTTTGGTCGCGGAGGATAATAGCGTAAACCAAAAGCTCATCGCCGGTCTTTTAAACCGCTTGGGCTACCATCCAAAGCTCGTCGGCAACGGCCTCGCCTGCCTCGAAGCCCTGCGGGCGGACGATTACGATGTCGTTCTCATGGACTGCCAGATGCCCGAAATGGATGGCTACGAAGCCACCGGCCGGATTCGCGCGGGCGAGGTCGGTAATCGCGATCGCGCCCTGCATATCATCGCACTGACGGCCTCCGCGATGGTCGGGGATCGCGAACGTTGTCTGAAAGCAGGCATGAACGAGTACCTTACGAAACCCATCCAGGCGGACGCCTTGATCCATTTGCTCGAAGCCACCATTCCCCTACCCTCCGATCCGGCCCAATAACCTGCATTCCTCCTACTTTTCCCGTGATCGCCATCGATCTGGATTTTACGCCATCCGTTCGATCCGTGTAATCCGCAGTGAAACACTCTGGTTTAGCCAAACGATGCAATCGGAGTGGCTCACGAAACACACGAATGACACGAAAAGAAGCAGTTCCGGGCAAACCCAATCCGGCTTTTATCTCACCTAACGGTGGACTGAATAGGACCATGAATCGCGGCGCATCCGTCTGATTTTCGTGCTGTTCGTGTGTTTCGGGGGCAAGTCTTCTGCATGGGTCCGGCTCATATTAACGAAGCAGTCATTTTGGATTTAATCCGTCTCTGCCGTTGCGAAAGATTTTTTCAGCTGATCTCGTTGCGCGGCGCAATTCGCTTTCACGACCAATGGTGATGAAAATTATTTCTGCATCCTGTCTTATTGCAGCGGCCTTGGTGCTGGGTGGATGCTTTGCAGTGCCAGTTACACCCGGCCGGCTTGAGGCTGAGGCGGTCAACCGCCCGTTGGCGAAGGCTGAGTTGGCCACCTGGAGCCAGGCGATTGCGCTGTGCAATGAATTTTTGAAGTCGGATCCAAGACAGACCTTGCCGCCGGGTGCCATCGCGTTTGAACGCGACTCAATGGTCTTCAATCACGAGGGAGGCTCGATCGCGCTCGCCGTCAAGTGCACGACATTTGGCGATATTTTAGTGCTGTCGCACATGGCGGCCCAGGAACGGCCGTGGGGTTTCGTGGTCGGCAGCACCAAACCACATGGCGGCAGGTTAACGGACAACAGTCTTTTCCGTTATCGCAATGGCGCGTTCGTTTCGGATATCGGTGTGGCGGACGTGATTTTGCATGAACTCACGCATATCTACTGCAAATCCAGCCTCGATAATCCGTGGGAGGTCATCCGCTACTATGCGGAGGCCTGCTTTCTGTTGCGTTATCGGAATCACTCGATGGAGCGGTTGCCCTTTCGCACCACGGCGGAATTTTACGCTTATATTGCCGCCATCCGCAAAGCGCACCCAGAGTGGTTTTCGCCCATGCCAGCCCAGCCAAAACCGTCGGCTTAAATTTAATTTCAACGCTTCGCACGGTGGCCGGAAAGCGATCGTCTCGCCGGCAAAAAGGAGTTTGAAACGATTTCGATTTTCATCGGGTCCCAACGACAAGCCGCACGAAGTCGTGCGGCAACAGTTGGTCTATTGATCGACCGTTAGATGATTCGTGTCCACCTTGGCCGATGGACATTTTAGTTTACCCCAACCGCAGGAGTAAACCTTTCCCTCCGCCACTCAATCTGTAGGCGGAACAAAACTGGTCCAGCTCAACTGCCCTACGAACATGGTTAGTCTCAAAATCAAAGGACTGCGCTGGTGGATGATCTGGCTTATCATGTTGGGCGCGGTGATCAATTACCTCACTCGCAGCACGCTCGCGGTGGCGGCACCGACCCTGCTCACCGATTTACATATCACCACGCGCGAGTATTCGTGGATCACCGGCGCGTTTCAGGGCACGATCATGTTGCAACCGCTGTGTGGTTACGTGCTCGACGTGGTCGGACTTAAGTTGGGCTTTGCACTTTTTGCGACCGCCTGGTCGTTCATCAGCATGGCGCATGGACTGGCCGGCAGCTGGCAATCATTCGCATGGCTGCGCGGATTGCTGGGCTTGGCCGAGGGGTCGGCTAATCCCGCGGGCATAAAAGCGGTGGCCGAATGGTTCCCCGCCCGGGAGCGCGGGCTCGCCGGCGGGGTCTATAATATCGGGGCTTCCTTTGGCTCGATGCTGGCACCGCCGCTGGTTGTCTGGGCGATTTTGCATTACAACTGGCAGTCGGCGTTCGTGATCACGGGCGGACTGGGCTTGGTGTGGGTCGGGCTCTGGTTATATTTCTATCATTCGCCAGACAAGCATCGTGGGCTTTCGGCCGAGGAAAAAAAGTACATCGACGAAGGGCAGGAGCGGCATTTACAGGGCGACGGGAAACCTCCGGCTA
>JAYVMJ010000292.1:0-2554 GCA_043759025.1 Verrucomicrobiota bacterium
TTCGGGTATCACCACGATCGATGTCCGCTACATGGGCCGTCATCCGGCGGGCATGTGCACGTTCGAACCACTGAAATATCAGAAAAAGAAGGAAGTCCGGATCGGCACACGCGCGGGTGGTATCAGTATCTATTGCGCCCGCGAGGCGCTCGCGGATAGCGGGATCGATTTCGAGCAGCGTGACAAAAGCCGGATCGGAATTTACCTGGGCATCACGGAGCACGGCAACGTTGAGACCGAAAACGAGGTCTTTAATATTTCGCAGTTCAAGTACGACACCAAGTTCTGGACGCATCACCACAATCCCCGCACGGTGGCTAACAACCCCGCTGGTGAGGTATCGCTGAATCTCGGCATCACTGGTCCGGCCTACACGATCGGCGCGGCCTGCGCGGCTGGAAACATGGGCCTGATCCACGCGGCGCAGATGCTGCGGCTGGGGGAGGTTGACCTGGCGTTCGCCGGCGGCGTCAGCGAAAGCCCGCAGACGTTCGGGATTTTTGCCGGGTTTAAGAGCCAAAACGCACTCGCGGCCCATGAAGATCCGACGAAGGCCAGCCGTCCGTTCGACAAGGAGCGCAATGGCATCGTTATTTCCGAAGGCGGCTGCATTTACACCATCGAGCGGCTGGAGGATGCGCAGGCGAGGGGAGCGAAAATCTACGGTGAAATCGCCGGGTATTGCGTGAATTCCGATGCCACGGACTACGTTTTACCCAACCCGGAGCGTCAGGCCCAGTGCGTGCGCAAAGCCATCGCTCATGCCGGCATGACGGTGGAGGATATCGATCTCGTTAATACCCATGCGACTTCGACGCCTCAAGGTGACATTCAAGAATGTCTGGCAATTGCCGAAGTATTCAAAAGCCGCCGCACGCCGCCGCACATTAACAATACCAAAAGCTTCATCGGACACACCATGGGAGCTGCCGGCGCCCTTGAACTCGCGGGCAATCTTCCCAGCTTTGACGACCTCGTCGTTCATCCCACCATTAACATCGATAATCTTGACCCACAGTGCGATATCCCGGGCCTGGTTATCAACCAACCGACGACCGCAAAACGGGTTTGCTCTATCCTCAATAATTCATTTGGTATGTTGGGTATTAACTCGACACTGATCATCAAGCGTTTCTCTGCCTAAATACACTGCCTCCTCCATGACGAAAGATAATTGCAAGAAGTTGGTCATCGACATCATTTCCGATATCGCCCCGGACGAAGATTTGACGGCCATCAAGCCAGAGATCCGCCTCCGCGACCAGCTTCAGCTCGATTCAATGGATTTTCTCGATATCGTGATGGAACTTCGCAAGCGTCATGGCATTGAGGTACCCGAGGCCGATTACGGCCAGCTCGCTTCGCTCGAAAGTTGCGCGGAATACCTGACTCCGAAGTTCGTCGCGAAAGCTTGAACTGAGTTTATCCCGGCGACAGGGAGTTCGCCGGAAACCGTCGCATGAAAGACTCCCATTACGATGTAGCCATTATTGGCGCAGGCATGTCCGGCTTGGCCGCTGGCATTCGTCTGGCGCATTTTGGCCGGAAGGTCTGCATCGTCGAACGGCATAACGCGCCGGGTGGTCTGAACAGCTTTTATAGCATTGCCGGCCGCAGGTACGACGTGGGCCTGCACGCGTTGACCAATTACGTGGCGCCGGGAGTGAAGGGGACGCCGCTCGGAAAACTTTTGCGGCAATTGCGGATCGATCGCGACGAGTTCGCCCTCCGCCCGCAAAAACAATCGCGCGTCGCTTTCCGCGATTGCTCACTGAAATTCACCAACGATTTCTCCGTGCTCGAAGCGGAAGTCACCGGGAAATTCCCGACCCAAGCCGATGGCTGGCGGGCACTCGTGCAGGCGGTGAAAGCGTACGACGACGTTTCCCTCGACGCCCAACCGCTCTCCGCCCGCGTCGTCGTTTCACGGCATCTGACGGATCCGCTGCTGGTCGACATGATTTTTTGTCCGTTGATGTACTATGGCAGCGCCCAGGAACGGGACATGGAATTCGGCCAATTCGTCATCATGTTCAAGGCGCTCTTTCTCGAAGGATTTGCGCGGCCGCTCGATGGCGTGCGGGTGATCATCCGCGTGTTGCTGGAAAAATTTCGCCAGGCCGGCGGCGAACGCCGGATGAAATGCGGCGTGGCGCGCATCATCGAGGAACACGGCCGGGCCGCGCGACTCGTGCTGGAGGACGGCAGCGAAATCACCGCCGGGCAGATCATCTCATCGATCGGTTTTGCTGAGACGATGAATCTCTGCGAACCGCCGCAGACTGCCGCCGCGGAGCAGAACACCGGCAAGTTGTCCTACGCGGAAACCATCAGCGTATTCAACCGCCAGCCGGCGGAGTGGGGCTGGGGCGACGACACGATTATCTTCTTCAACGATTCGGATCGCTTCGATTATGCGCAGGCGCGGCAAGCCGTCGATTTGCGCAGCGGCGTGATTTGTCTGCCGAATAATTTCGACTACGGCAGCGAGCGACTACCAGAAGGGGTTTTTCGCGTCACCACACTGGCCAACTACGACCTATGGGCGCATTTG
>JAYVMJ010000293.1:0-2106 GCA_043759025.1 Verrucomicrobiota bacterium
GACCGGGCGCGGCTCGGCTTGGCCGCTTCGTCTCCTGTCATCTCCCTTTCGTTCTTTTCCCCTCTTCAACTGGAATGCGTACGGGACTTGTAGGGTATCTGCCTCAACCCCGATTTGGTGAAGACGCCGTCAGTGTGCATCGACTACGTGATCGCCCACGAAATTTGCCATCTACTCCACCCGTATCACAACCGTGCATTCTTCGCTCTTCTCGACCAACTTTTCCCCATTGGGAAATCGGTAAAAGCGCGATTGGAAGCAGTTGAAATCTGACTCCAAAATTCATGGATAACTCCCGGGCAATCGACCCTTTCCGTCAGCTTTTTGAGCTCTCGCCCAACACCTAAACGGTCGCATTTAGAATAAGGTGAATCCCAGCATCGACAAGCGCCCGCGCCCGCGGCAAAAAAACAGATTCATGCCTGCCCGCCGTTCGAAATTTTCTGCCAAGAAACCGGAACTGCCGCCGATCCACGACTGGCGCACCACCGATGAACACGAACGAGCCCGGCGTCGCGCTCGCGCGATTGAGGAACAGCCGAAGGTCCGGTCACTCGACGACGATCCAACCGTAATCGGACGGTATGCAGTCACCTCGCGCAGCCGGCGGGAATATACCGTAGAGCTGCGCTCGATGGAAGCGCCGCCAACGGCGTTTTGTTCCTGCGTGGATTTTCGCATCAATGGCCTCGGCACCTGCAAACATGTCGAAGCCGTGCTCCGTCATGTCCAACGTATGCGCAAGCCCGCGTTGCAGCGCACCTTGCTCGGAAGCACTCCGCACCTTTCCATCCTTGGGCTCAGTGCCGATGGCACCACCTTTCAACTCGAAGGTCGGGAACTCTTCCTGCCCGATTTCCTGCAATCAGCCTTCGACAATAAGGGTCGGCTCACCGGCGCTTCTCCCGAAGAAATCGCCAGCTATCTCGATCGTCATCCGTCGAAATATGTGCGACTCGGCCTCGAAACCGGACCGTGGTTGGAAGCGCGTCAACGCGCGGCGGAACGCGTCGCCTCACGTCGCGAATACGAAACCAAGGTTCAAGCCGGTGAGTGGCCCGCCCAGGAAACGCTCGTGCCGCTTTTCCCCTATCAGCGCGAAGGCATGCTGCATCTCGCCTTTACCGAACGCGCGCTGCTCGCCGACGAAATGGGTCTCGGTAAAACCATTCAGGCCATCGCGGCCTGCGCGCTGCTTCACCGTCTCGGCCGCGCCCGCCGCGTGCTCGTCGTCACGCCCGCGTCGCTCAAATCCGAATGGGAAGAACAGATCCGCCGCTTCACCGCGCTCACCTGCCGCTGCGTTTTCGGCGGCCGGCTCCCGCGCCTCGCGCACTACGCCGACGCCGAAGCGCCGTTCTTCACCATCGTCAACTACGAGCAGGTGGTCCACGACACGCTTGAGATCAACACGCGCCTTCGCCCTGACATCGTGGTGCTCGATGAAGCGCAGCGGATAAAAAACTGGACCACCAAAACCGCCCAAGCGGTGAAACGCCTGCAAAGCCGCTTCGCCTTCGTGCTCACCGGTACGCCGCTGGAAAACCGCATCGACGAACTTTACTCCATCGTCGATTTCCTCGACCCGGCCGTCTTCGGCCCGCTCTTTCGCTTCAATCGCGAGTACTATTCCTTCGACGAACGCGGCCGTCCCGCCGGTTACCAAAACCTCGATCGGCTCCACGCCCGCCTGCAGCCGATCATGCTCCGCCGCCGCAAGGCCGAGGTTGAAACGGAACTCCCCGCGCGCACCGACCACATCCGACTCGTTCCGCTCTCCGATTCGCAGCGCGAAAACTACGCGGCCCACGAACAGACGGTCTCGAAATTCGTCAACATCGCCAAACGCCGTCCGCTGCTTCCTCTCGAGCAGGACCGCCTCATGCGCGAACTCGCCATGCTCCGCATGATTTGCGACACCAACTTCATCTTGGGCGACGAGGACCGCGCCTGCCCCAAGCTCGGCGAACTGGAAAAGATCCTGGAGGAGATCGGGGAAACTCCCGACGTAAAAGTCATCATCTTTTCCGAATGGCAACGGATGCTCGTCCTCGTGCGCGAGTTGTGCGGCGACCTCGGCTTCGGTTGCGCCTGGCACACCGGTTC
>JAYVMJ010000294.1:0-10893 GCA_043759025.1 Verrucomicrobiota bacterium
GAAGCTTGCTTCGGCTTGGTTGGGAAGTGGCACGGGCCTCTGGCCCGTGGGCCCGGGCGAACACGGGCGGGACGCCCGTGCCACGGAGGAGAGGATAACCGATCGGC
The DNA here is from genome assembly GCA_043759025.1 of Verrucomicrobiota bacterium. Taxonomy (GTDB): domain Bacteria; phylum Verrucomicrobiota; class Verrucomicrobiia; order Opitutales; family Opitutaceae; genus Lacunisphaera. The sequence continues at coordinate 108 of JAYVMJ010000294.1, forward strand.
GGCATGGGCGGTCTTGATCAAATGCCCCGAGCTTGCCCCGGGGATCTTTACTGCAGGAAGGGCTTGCCGGCAAAGGGGTCTGACTCAAAGTTTGCCGTCGCACCCCGCATGAAATCCCCCCGCGTTTCTTTGGCGGCGCTTTTGATCGCGCAAGGTCAGGTCACCTTCAACGACTGTGCCGCGAAGCTGATGCTTGTTTCGCTCGCGCAGCAGCTGGTCCGGACCACTGGCTGGGATCCGAAGGCCACGACGGCATTGCTTGGGGCGCTGCTGGTGTTGCCTTACGTTCTGTTCGGGCCGGTTTGCGGCTGGCTATCCGATCGATTTTCCAAGCGGAGCGTGATCAATGCCGCGCTCGTGATGCAGATCGTGGTGATGGGAGCGTTGATCGCCGCGCTGGGCATGCGCTCGTTTGAGTGGTCCGTCGCCGCCTTCTTCTTGCTTTCCGTGCAGACCACGATTCTCGCTCCGGCGAAACGCGGCATCATTCTCGAATACGTCGGACCGGACCGACTTTCGCGAACCGTGGGTTATATGGAAATGGTCAACATCACCGCGATTCTGGTCGGTTCGTTTGCGGGCGGTTATTTGTTTTCCCATTGGCTCCGGGATGGAGGCGACCCGTGGTTGGCCGCGCGGGACACTGCGTGGATTTTAATGGGACTCTCGGCGGTTGCGTGGGTGATGTTCCAACTCGCCGCGAAAACTCCGGCGCAATCGTCGAAACCATTTCATTTTAGCCTGTGGATGCGACATTTCACCGATGTGAGGGAAGTGTGGAGCAACCGGCCGCTCTGGCGCGCAACGATGGGGATTTGTTTTTTCTATGGAGTGGGCGGATATCTCTCCGCACTTGTTCCCCAGATCGCATTTGAACTTCAACACGGAGGGGCGCTGACGGGCGCCGTGCAGGCAAAGATGCTGCTGATGGTGGGAATCGGCACGATGGCCGGAACCTTGTTCGCCGGGCTTTTTTCGCGGCGGGGGATCGAACTCGGATTGGCTCCAATCGGCGGCGTGCTCCTGACGATTTCGTTTGGCGCGCTGGCATTGCTGGCCCCGGCGTCGAATGGATTTCGGGCGGCATTGATCGCCGCAGGATTTGCCTCGGGGCTTTTTCTGGTGCCGCTTTACGCGTTTGTTCAGCAACAGGCGGGCGATCACCGCCGCGGTCGGATTTTAGCCGGGGTTGGTTTGCTGGACAGTGGCGTGGGGATGGCGGCGAGTCTGCTTTATTGGCTCGTGGCGGGTGACGCTAGCCTGGCGCAATCGCCGCGGGTGCAGTTCTTCTTTCTCGCGGCCGCGACGATTTTGATGACCGGCTATGCGCTGCATCATTTGCCCTATCAAACCTTGTGCGCCGTGATGCGGTTGATTGGCCGGGTATTTTACCGGGTCAAAGTGAAAGGACTGGAAAATGTGCCGGCAGGCGGAGCAGTCATGATGTGCAATCATCTCTCCTGCATCGACGCGGTCGTGCTGCAAATTGCCTCGCCGCGGCCGTTGCGTTTCGTCGCATTTTCCGGTTTGGCGAAAAATGCATCCATGCGGTTTTTATTCCGCGCGCTCGGGGTCATTCCCATCACACCGACAAAATTGACCAAGGGCGTCCGGCTGGCTTGCGCGGCGGTGAAACGCGGGGAGTTGGTCTGCGTATTTCCGGAAGGAGCGATCTCGCGGACCGGTCAGCTCATGGAATTGAAGCGCGGTTTCAGCCTGATGGCCGAGATTGCCAATGTTCCGGTGGTGCCGGCGATGATCGATGGATTGTGGGGTTCGATCTATTCCTTCGCGGGGAATAAATATATTTGGAAATCGCCCCGGTTGATGCCGACGCATGTCTGCGTGGCGTTTGGGCCACCGCTCGCTCCCGCCCAAGTAAATCGGGAGTCTGCCCGGCGGGCGATGCTGGACCTCGGCGCGGACGCTTTTCAGGAACGACCGGTACTGCGCCGGCATCTCGGGCGGGAAGTAGTGCGTTCGCTCGCCAAACGCCCATGGCACGAGACTGCGGTTGATCGCACCGGTGCGCGGCGACTGATCAAATCCGGCCAACTCCTGGCGGCAGCGGCAGCGTTTTCCCGCCATCTCAAAAAAAAGGTCAGTGGCAAGCGCGTCGGGATCATATTGCCGCCGGGAGAGGGTGCGCTGATCGCCAATCTCGCCGCTTCGTGTGCGGGGAAAACCCCCGTTAATCTTAACTTCAGCCTCGGCCGGGCTGCTGCCGAGGCCTGTCTTCGTCTCGGCGAAATTGACGCGATCATCACTGCGGATGTCTTGCGCGCGCGAATTCCTCATTTTCCATTTCCCGAAAACACGTTGGATTTTCACCGGGAAATGGCTGCGATGGGAGGCAACCGCGCCATCGTGCCGTGGCTACTGGCCGCGTGGCTGTTGCCCAATCAATGGATGGCCGGTTTGCTCGGACTCCCGAAGCGTGGCGATAACGACGAAGCGGCGTTGCTTTTCACCAGCGGGAGTTCGGGCGAGCCCAAGGGCGTGGTCCTCTCGCATCGAAATATCCTGGCGAATTGCGAACAGATTTCCTCGCTCTCAATCCTGCCCGACACCGCGACGATGCTCGCCTGTCTGCCGATTTTTCACGCGTTCGGTTTTACCGTTACGCTATGGTATCCGCTGTTGCGTGGCTGTCGGATCGTGACGGTGCCCAGCCCCCTCGAAACAAAAAAAATCGTTGAAGCCATCGAGCAGGAGCAGGTGTCCGTCATGGTCGGCGCGCCCACCTTCATGCGGCCGTTTCTGAAAAAGGCGTCTCGCGAAGAGCTCAAAACCCTCAAGGTCGTCGTCACAGGCGCGGAAAAATTGCCCATGGATCTGTATACGGCGTTTCTCACCCGGTTCGACATTGAGATCCTGCAGGGTTACGGGCTGACCGAAACCACACCGGCCACCAACATTAATCAACATCATCCGGCGGTGATTACCGGGATGGGAGAACCGCAGCTCGGGAAGAAAGCTGGCTCCGTCGGCCGCTTGATGCCGGGCATGAGCGCACGCATTACCGATCCTCAAACGGGAGACGAACTGCCGCTGAACGAGACCGGATTGGTATGGTTGCGCGGAGCCAACGTGTTTGCGGGATATTTGAAAGACGTGGAAAAGACGCACGCGGCTTTGCAAAATGGCTGGTTCAACACGGGAGACCTTGGACGTTTTGACGACGACGGTTTTCTCTACATCGAGGGAAGATTGTCCCGTTTTTCGAAGATCGGTGGTGAAATGGTTCCACACGGCACCGTGGAGCAACGAATCATCGAGGCGTTTGACTGGGGGCAAAATGAGGGTGTTTCCATTGTCGTCACCGGAATTCCCGATGCGGCCAAAGGCGAGGCGTTGGTCTTGCTCACCACTGTTGACATCACCTCGGACCAGCTGCGCGGAAAATTGTTGGAGCAAGGATTGCCGAATCTCTGGATTCCCCGGCTCATTTGCAAAGTGGAGGCGATCCCAATACTCGGCACGGGGAAAAGCGATCTGAAGGCAAGTCGGGAACTGGCGATCGCGCTCACCAAGGACGCGGGGGCCACGTAGGTTTCAGGCGGCTGCGTTTGCCGTCGTGGCGGCGACTGAGAAGGAGGGGAGTTCGAGCATGAAAGTCGCTCCGGACCCGATGCCTTTGCTGCGCACGGTCAAAGCGCCGTTCATTTCCTTGGCTGCGTTTGCGGCGGAATGAAGTCCGAAACCGTGTCCGTGCGGTTTGGTGGTGAAACCGTGGGCGAAAATTTGAATGAGATTTTCTGGAGCGATTCCAATTCCGGAGTCGGTTACGGTCAGGCGCACCTGGCCGGAGTCGCCGCGTTCGATGCCGAGTGTGATGAGCCTCTCGGGTGCGCCGCCGGAGACGCACGCGTCCTTGGCGTTGCCGATCAGGTTGAGCAGAATTTGAATCACTTTCGCTTTTTCGCCAAGCAACTGGCCGGTATCTTTGAATTCCCGCGCGACGCGCACGTTGTGGCGGGCCAGTCCGGTGGAGTTGATACGCAGCGCGTCGTCCATCAACGTTACGGGGTCGAGGGCCTCAGAGAGACTGATCCTCGTCGCGTACGTCTGCTGCATGGCGACGATTTCCTTGATGTGTTCGACGTTTTGCTGGAGTGCCGACGTCTCCGCGATCAGGCGTTTTTGTTCGGCGGCGAAATGACTGGCCAGCGAATCGACGTATTCGGGAATGCGCCGGCCCTTCGGATCGGTGATCAGGTAGGCGGCGAGATCGGTGCTGTGTTCCTGGATGAGAGCGGATAGTTTTGCGAAACTCTCCACTTTTGAATGACGGAGTCCGTCGCCGATGACCGTGGCGGAAACGTTCAGGCTGTTCAGGACATTGCCGACATTGTGGAGCACGCCAGTGGCCACTTCCGCCATGCCGGCGGTGCGCGAAACTTCGACGAGATTCTTGTAGGTTTCGGCCAGCTCCCGCTCTGCTTTTTTGCGCGCGGTGATGTCTTCGAGGATACCAATATCCTGCGTGACCCTGCCTTGCTGGTCGCGAATGACGGCGACGGAAAGCATTCCCCAGACGACCTCGCCGTCGGGACGCAGGTAGCGTTGTTCAAGGGTGTATGCATTGGTCTGGCCCGACTCGATTCGTTTGGCCAGTTCAGCCTGCCGGGGTGCGTCCTCGGGATGAAGCATGCCGGTGAGCAGCGAGAAATCCGGGAGCGTGAGCGAAGGAAGATCGAGGATGCGGCGAAAAGTCGCATTAAAATGGTAACAGTCGCCCAAGTCGGCGCGCTTCCACGAAATGCCAACCGGTGCGTGTTCGAAGATGAGTCGGAACAGCTGTTCCCTCTGCTGCAATTCCCCGTGCGATTGAAATAATTCCGCGGAGCGGTCGCGAACGCGCTGATCGAGCTCCTCGTTCGCGTGCTGCAGCGCCAGTTGTTTGATCTTTAGATTCCGACCGCGCAACCAAAACAGCAGGAAGACCGCTGCGATCAGCGCCGCGATGCAGACCCCGCGAAAGCCGGTTGTTTCATAGAAATACGGCTGCACGGTGATTTTTGCCGACGCGCCGGTTTCGCTCCACACGCCATCGCTGTTGCTGGCGGTCACGCGGAAGGTGTAGTTGCCCGGCGAAAGATTGGTGTAGTAGGCCCGCCGCTCGGATGCGGCCTCGATCCACTGCGGGTCCGCGCCTTCCAATTGGTAGCGGAAACGTAGCCGTTGCGGAGCCATCAAGCTGAGCGCGGTGTATCGGATTTCAAGGCGACTGGTGCCGGCGGGCAAAACGATGGCGGCGGCTGCGGGCATCGACCGGGTGTCTGCGATGACGCTTTCCACGATCACGGTGGGCGGCTGCTTGTTGAGGCGAAGCCGTCGCGGGTCGGTGACCGCCACGCCTTTGTCGGTTGCGGTGAGAATGCGGCCATCCTTTAGCAAAATAGCTCCGGGGTTTCCATTGCCTGAACTCGAGCCGCTCGCCAACCCGTCGCTGCGGCCGAAGGTCATACAGTTGACGGTCGTTGCGCGGCCTTGATCGACGGCGTCCAGATCTTTCTTCGCGACTCGGGCCAGTCCGCGAGCGGAGCTCACCCAGAGCGAGTCTTCGCCGTCATCGAGTACGGTGAAAAGCGTATCGTCCACCATGCCGCGATGAGCGTCGTAGGTGTGGACGTTGCCGTGTTGCCAGCGGACGAGGCCGAGGCCTTCCGTCGCCAGCCAATAACCGCCGTCCGTTTCGAGGATATCGTGAACGGAGAGCGGCGGACTCAACGAGGGAAACGGTACCAGTTCCCAGGTACGATCGGTTTTGCGTTCGTAGAGTCCGGCGTTGGTGCCCATGAACAATCGTCCGTCGTGGCTGCGATGAAACGTCCAGATCGTCGCGGAACTGAGCGCGCGCGCTTCCGGAACGGGGATGATGGCGCCGTCGCGAAAGGTGAATAGCCCTCGACTGCCGATACCGAGAAGGAGGGTTCCGTGGTCATCGCCGATGATGGCGGTAACTGGCCGGCTGGTGGCGACGCCCGATTGATAAACGAACGTTGTGACTTTTCCGTTTTCCAGACGATCGAGCGAACTCCCTCGGTTTCCGAACCACATGACGCCGCCGGGTGCTTCATAAATCGCGGTGACCGTTTCATGGGAGAGCGGGGCACCGACCGTGTAGTGGGTGATTTTACCGTTTTTGAATTGCACCACACCGGATCCCCAACTGCTCACCCACAAACTGCCGTCGGAGGATTCTTTCAGCGCCAGCACGAGACTGCCTGGAACGCCGTCTGATTCGGTAAGTGAAAGTGCCCGGCGATCCGTCAACCGGTATAGCCCCTCGGAAGTTCCCGCCCACACGCAGCCCTCGCGATCTTCCAGCAATGCGTCCACGACGCCCAGCTTGCGTCCGAATTTATCGGAGTACGGGACGACTTTTCCGTCATGATAACGATCGAGTCCGGTGGCGGTTCCGATCCAGAGATTGCCGGCGCGATCGAGGAGCGTGCGACTGATGCGGGGGCTCGAAAGCGCGGCGTTCTGGACCAGCGGCGAAAACCGACCGTTTTCCAATCGGAACAGTCCATCCTGCGAGACCGCCAGAATTGTTCCTCCCGGTCCTTCGTTGATCGTCTGGATTTGTCGGTCGGGTAATCCCTGCTCCCGACTGAACGCGGTTAACTTTCCATTTTGAAAGCGCAGTGCCTCGGAGCCGATGCCAAGCCACATTTGATTTTTGTCCAGCAGCGTGATGTTCCGCATGCCCCGCGTGGAATGACCGGAAGTGTCGATGTCGTTGAGGAACTTTCCGCCGATCCAACGAGTGACGCCACTCTGCCCGCCGATCCACAATGAGCCATCCGGTGCGACGCACAGCGTGTTGATCGTGCGATCCTTCAAGCCGTCGGCCTGGGTGTAGGAAGTGAAAACTCCGCCGCTGTAGCGCACTAGGTCTTGAGCGGTCCCAATCCAGAGACTCCCATCGGGCGTTTCCGCCAATGAAGTGATCAAGCTGTTGGTAAATGCCGGGGTGTTGTTCCGATTGAAAACGGTGAAGTTCAAGCCATCGAATCGCGCGAGTCCCGCCTGCGTGCCGATCCAAAGATAGCCGTCGCTGCTCTGGAAAAGCTGCCTGATCGAATTGTGCGGCAGGCCGTTTTCGGTGTCCCAGTGGGCTACACTGTAATCGGCGGGCCGGTCGTCGGGATTCAGTGCGAAGCTTTGCCCGCAGAAAAAAGTGAGCAGCAAACCCAACGCGATCGTCGTCCTGATCAGGCGGAAGGCCCGTTTGAACGCCGGAACTGGATTACGCTCCAGAATCCGATGGAATGTGGCTGGCTTTGAGCACACGAAAAAGCTGGTGGTCGCGATCAGGTGGAGGGCGTGGTGAACACGGGCAGATCAAGGATGAAACTGGCGCCACAACCCGGTCCATCGCTGAAGGCGTTCAGGGCGCCCCGCATTTCCTTCGCCGCGTTCGCACTCGAATGCAGACCGAAGCCGTGTCCGGTCGCCTTCGTCGTGAAACCGTGTTGAAAGATGCGGATCAGATTTTCCGCCGGGATGCCGACGCCGTTGTCCTGCACAATCAATTGCACGCGGCCCGAGTCGCCTGCCTTGATGCGCAGAGTGATGATTTTGTCCGGCGCACCTCCTTCGTCCGCGGCATATTTGGCGTTGCGGATCAGGTTGACGAGAATTTGCAGCACCTTCGCTTTTTCGGCGAGCACGGGCGGCACTGGGGAGAAGTCACGGACGACCCGAACGTCGTGGCGCACCAAAGCGGCCGAGTTCATGCGGACGGCGTCTTCCACGAGTTCGACCGGCTGCAATTCCTCCACGACGCCGACCATCGTCGCGTAGGTCTGTTGCATGGAGACGATCTCCTTGATGTGATCGACATTCTTTTGCAGCGATTCGATTTCTTTCAATAGCCGCGCGCGGTCTTCCGCGAAGTGGCGGCCGAGGGATTCGATGAAACCAAGCACCCGTTTCCCCTTGGGATCTTCCGTGACGTAAGCGCCCAGCTCAGCCGCGTGCTCGCGCAACATTTCGCCCACCTTCACGAGGCTGTCCGCTTTCGACTGGCGTAAAGTGGAGGCAATGAGATCGGTTGAAACGTTAAGGCTGTTGAGCACGTTGCCGACGTTGTGGAGAACGCCGGTCGCAACCTCCGCCATGCCGGCGAGGCGGGAGGCGTCGACTAATTCGCGCTGGGATTTTTCCAAGGCGGCCTCCATCTGCTTGGACTCGGTGATGTCCTTGCTGATGCCAAACGTGCCAATGATTTCGCCTTTTTCGTTCCGGAGCGGTAATTTGTTGGTCAGCACCCAGCTGACGCGACCGTCTGTCCAGGTTTCCTTTTCAAGTTTTCCGAGCAACGGCTTGCCAGTCTTGATGATTGCCTGTTCGTCGTCGAATGCCGGTTGTGCGTGGTCCTTGCTGAAGAAATCAAAATCGGTTTTGCCGATGCTTTGGGCCATGCCTTGTTGGGCGTGTTTGTCCGCCAGCGAGGAACTGAGCGCGATGAAGCGGGACTCGCGGTCCTTGAAGTAGACGCAGTCCGGTATGTTCGCGAGAAACGCGGTGACGAGCGCGCGGTCGAGCAACATGTCGTTGGTGGTGGGAGTCGTTTGCGCCATGGCGGGGTAGCGGGGTTAGACGGAAGTGGAAGCCGGGAGATCCAAAACGAAGGTCGCGCCTGTTCCCGGTCCGTCGCTGTGAACCGTGAGGTTTCCTTTCATTTCGCGCGCCGCGTTTGCGCTGCAATGCAGACCGAAGCCGTGGCCATCCGCCTTGGTCGTGAAACCGTGATTGAAAATCCGTCCGAGATTATCGGCTGGAATTCCTTCACCATTGTCTGTCACCGAAAGATGGATGTGGCCCATGCCGCCGGCCCCGATGCGAAGCGTAATGATTTTTTCCGGCTGCGTGCTTTTTTCGGCGGCGTATTTGGCGTTGCTGATGAGGTTGACCAGAATCTGCAGGGCCTTGCCCCGGTCGGCGAGTACGGCGGGCACGGCGCTGAAATCCCGGACGACGCGAACGGCGTGACGCTGGAGCGCGGAGGTGTTCATCCGGAGCGAGTCTTCCATCAAAACCGCCGGGTCCATGGGTTCGATCACCCCGATCGCCGTCGCGTACGTCTGCTGCATCACGACGATTTCCTTGATGTGGTCGACATTGCGCTGCAGCGATTCGCCTTCCTGCAGCAGGCGCGTGCGGGTCTCGGCGAAGTGGTGGGAAAGGGAATCGATGAAGTCCGGTACGAGTTTTCCCTTGGGATCATCAGTGAAATAAGCGGCGAGATTGGCGCGATTTTCCCGGATCATGACGCCGATCTTGGACAGGCTGTCGGTTTTGGACTGGCGCAGTCCGTTGGTGATTACAGTGGCGGAGACATTCAGGCTATTGAGGACATTGCCGACGTTGTGGAGCACCCCGGTGGCGACCTCGGCCATTCCGGCCATGCGCGAGGCGTCGATCAGCTCACGACGGGATTTTTCCAACGCCGCTTCCATCTGTTTGGACGCGGTGACATCCTTTGTAAGGCCGAACGTCCCGATGATCGTGCCGCTGTCGTCATGCAGTGGCATCTTGTTGATGAGCGCCCAGGTCTCGCGTCCGTCCGCCCATTTGATGTGTTCGAGTTTGTCCACCATGGGCACGCCGGTGCGCATGACCTCGTCCTCGTCCTCCTTGGCTTTACGGGCATCCTTTTCGGAAAAGAAATCGAAATCAGTTTTGCCGATGATCTCATCGTCGTGCGTCAACCCGTTTCGACGGAGCTTGGATTGACTGACGGCGATGAAGCGGCCCCCGCGATCCTTGAAATGAACAAAATCGGGAACGTTGGCGCGGAATGCACTCACGAGCGCACCGTCGAGCAGGCGCGTCGCGGCGGACCGCGCCATCGGCGTGACGACGTTCGCGGGCGGATTCATTGCGAGAGAATGAAAGGAGCTTCGGACGCCGTGGATTTTGCGGGCAGATAGCGGACCAGCATCTCGCGGAGAACCTCAGGCTTTACCGGCTTGGAGAGATAGTCGTCCATGCCCGCGTTGAGGCAGGCTTCGCGATCGCCTGTCATCGCATTCGCCGTCATCGCAATGATGCGCAACTCGGGAGGGAATCCGGGAGTGCCATTCGCCTGCGCCTGGCGGATGAAGCGCGTCGCAGTGAATCCGTCCATCAGCGGCATCTGTTCATCCATTAAAACCAAGGCGTAGTGTTTCGCTCTCAGCGCGGCGAGGGCTTCCTGGCCATTGCCGACAATGTCGACGGGATGGCCGAGTTTTCCCAGCAGAAGTCGGATTACTTTTTGGTTAACCACATTGTCCTCGACGGCGAGAATGACGGTTTTTCCCTGCGGCATTTCCGCGTGCGCGCAGGCGATCATTGGGGCGGTGCTGAAGGAACGGCGGGCGCCGATGACGCGGCCGAGCGCAACACGTAATTTTCCTGGATGAACCGGTTTCAATTCGCAGGCCGCCAAGCCGTTGGCGCGCATCTGATCCTTTGAAAGGCGTTCGCCGCGGGACGTGAGCAAGATGAGGGCGGCACTCGGCAACGTCGGATCCGCGATGATCGCTGACGCTAGTTCCAGGCCATCCATGCCCGGCATGTGGTGATCGATAATCACCAATTGGTAAGGCTGGCCGGCGCCGGTCGCGCGGCGCATTTCCGCGAGTGCATCCGGCGCGGATTCGACGGAGAGATGTGAAGCTTGCCAGATCTCAAGCAGGCGATCCATGAGCTTCCGATTCGTGGCATTGTCGTCGACCACGAGTACGCGGTGGCCGGCTAGCGGGGAAGGGGCCAACTCGGGGGCGAC
>JAYVMJ010000295.1:0-1563 GCA_043759025.1 Verrucomicrobiota bacterium
AACAACGCCATCATTCTGTTCGACGCCGCGTACGAATCGTACATTCGCACGCCCGGGATTCCGCGCAGCATTTATGAAATCGAAGGCGCGCGCGACGTGGCGATCGAGTTTCGCAGCTACTCCAAGCTCGCGGGTTTCACCGGCCTGCGGTGCGCGTACACGGTCGTGCCCAAGAGCCTCATGGCACGCGATGCCGCCGGCAACTTACATGCCGTGCATGCGCTGTGGAATCGCCGCCACACGACAAAATTCAACGGCGTTTCCTATCCCGTGCAAAAAGCCGCCGCCGCAGTTTACACCGACGCCGGCAAGAAACAGACGCGCGACCTCACCGACTTTTACCTCGGCAACGCAAAACTGATCCGGGAATCGGTCACGAAACTCGGCATGAGCTGCATCGGCGGCGACGACGCCCCATACATTTGGGTCAATACTGGCCGCGACTCGTGGGAATTTTTCGATCTGCTTTTAAACAAAGCCCAGGTCGTCTGCACGCCCGGCGCAGGTTTTGGCAAATGCGGCGAAGGCCACGCCCGTATCAGCGCGTTTAACTCCCGCGAAAACGTCACGACCGCGCTGGCGCGGATTGCTGCGGCGCTGAAATAGGCGCGCGCAAGACCGCAGCCGAAGCGGATTCGACAATGGTTGTAGACAGCCAGGGTCGCCCATCCCGGTCCGACTGCCGATGTACGTCCAAGGGACAGTGCCCGGAGACTACTGCGCCACGTTCGTGTTCGGTAGCGCGCTTGCCGCGCTCCGTTGCGAGGCAAGCGCGCAACTACGGACGATCCTGCAATGGAGCGTGGGCGACGTCGCCCGCGGGAATACGACAGCGGGGTCGCCGTCGCTCAGCTTCCCGTTTCGATAGTGTAGCCGGGCCCATCGGCAAGCCGGCTCCGCATTTCCTCCTCGCATCCATCACACGCACCAAACACGGTTTCTCAGGGCCAACATACGAAAAATCCCATCCGCAACCTTCCCCAGTGAGCGCTCTTCGAACCGGAATAACCACCAGCGGCAGTCTCATTCTTGGCTTCGCCGCCGGCTGGATTCTCCATCACCCACCGGCTTCGCCCTCAGCTCTTCCTTCGTCCGTGGCCAGCATCCCTGCGACGCTCCCTGCGTCGCCAATCAAGCCGAACGACGCAAGCGCCCGCGTTGCCACAGAAACACAACCGGCCTCAACAGATGTTCCAACCTTCAAGGAGCACCTGGCCACGCTTCGCTGGCTAAAAGCATCCGGATTGCTCCCATATACCGGATTTTTTGAGACCGGTAAACTCAGCCCGCAATTCGCGTTGCTCTACGGCTTAACCCCACCGGAAACAGCGCAGCTCAACGCAGCCGCGCTTCAAGCGAAACAGAGATTGGATGAACTCTACTTCCAACGCGTTCGCCTCGATCCGTCTTCAAGTGCGGAAAAATTGGTGGTTATCATTCCTGCGTTTCCGGAGGAAGGAGGCAAAATCTATAATGATTTGCTCGCGCAAGTCTCCACTGTACTCGGGCCGGAACGCTACGCGCTCTTCGACGAAATTTCGGGCACTGCCCTGGACTCTTCTT
>JAYVMJ010000296.1:0-2428 GCA_043759025.1 Verrucomicrobiota bacterium
TGTAGGCGCGGCCGTTGCCGTTGCCACTGGCGGCGCGGGCGCGGCTGCCGTCATTGCTTCAGCAGCAGGTGGAGCTTTGGCCGCAGGCGGTGAGTCTGCCGCGCGCGGGGGTGGTTCGGCAAAAACGACCGGAGCCGCGATTAACGGATTGTCGGGTTTCAACTCAGGAAGTCTTATGCGGAGAAACACGGAGGCGACCGAGGAAGCTGCGGAAGCGCACTCTCGGCGGGCCTCGGCCTCCGAGACGATGGCCTCTGAAGTTCTCGCGCACTCCCGGAAACAGCGGCGAAGCCAGAGTGGCTTCGATAGCCAGCCGCATGAAGACAACCCAAACCAAGCGGCCCTCGACATTTGATTCCTATGTTCACCTACAACCGACGACACACTGAAGCTCTTGAGAAATCTGCGCGCGCCTTGAAGCGGATTGCAGCTGCCGAGGAAATTATCGCCAGCAACCTCGGCTCGTTCCTGCGCGACGAGGACAATGCCTCGGAGGCACCTCGTCCGCTTCCTCCGAAAGTCGCAGCGCGTCCGAAAACTCAAACCCCGAAGAAATAGTCAAATGGTCGCCAACGCAGAACCCGCCGCTCCCGTCGCAACTCGTGCCACGTCAAGTTTTGGAAAAACGAGACCGTCGATACTCGCGATCTTCGAACGTCAGCGGCGTCAATCGCTGATCTGGTTTCTGATCGCGGTGGCCGCGTGGGTGTGGGCCGTTTGGGATCAGCATCAACTCGTCGAACAACTAACGCACAAGCGCGAGGTGATCATGATCGACAGCCTCGGCACCTACTACGTCTCGCCGGTCGTGGACATCCAGCAGGCGAAAGATCTGCACGCGATGCAGACCAAGCTCGCCTGCAAGGCACTATTCGAGCGCAACCCCGAGGGCTTGGACAATCCCGAGTTGTTCAAGCAACTCTTCCTGCGCGACGCGGCGCAAGTCGCCCAGGGCGCGCTCAACAAAACAAAGGCGGAGTTCGAGGCGAAGTCGCTGCACCAAAAAGTCGAGATCGGTCCGACTGAAATTCTGAGCACGCGCGACAACGCGTTCTATACTTCCGCCGACGTGCAGTTGATCCGCGTCGGCTCATATCAAGGCGCACCGATTACCGAGGTGCTGCATTACCGCGTGAAATTCAAATTTCTGGTCAACCCCGATCTGACCCGCAACGGACGCTTCCCGACTGCGGTCGCGGCGTTCCAAGTCGAACCAATCAAAACGTGAACCTGTATGTTGAGATTTTCCGGACTCTTTCTCGCCGTGGCGTCTGCCCTGGCGGCCCAGCCAATTCGCGACCTCGCGCTCGATCCGACTCAGGCGGTTGACCTGCCGGTCTCGCGGGAAATCACGACTGTGATGTTCCCCGGTGCGATCACGGCGGTAGCCGGAGCGGATATGCTGATCGATGGCGGCCGGATCGCGGTGGAGGTCGATGAAGGAACGCCCGTGCGTTTTCATGTCACTCACGCGCCCGGCTCGAACTTCATTCTCGTGCAAAGCTTGCAGCCGGAAGCGACGGCAAGGCTCACCGCGATTTACGATGGTTCGGCCTACGTTATTCAACTCCGCTCCGTGGAGAGCGACTCCGTCGCGAGCGTAACCTTCAAACGCGCATCGGCGCAGAATGCCGTGATGGTAGATGCCCCGCCGGAGCCGGTGAAATTCTCGCCCCGCATTGGACTGAGTCTGCTCGACCGGGCGCGTGCCTATCCGGTTTTGGTGCGGTCGTTGCCAAAGGCGGTCGAAGGCGTGACCCTCAGCGCGCAAAACCGGAAGGTCGTATTGCCCGACCTCGAAATCACCGTGCAGGAAGTTTATCGGTTCTCGAAAGAGGACGCCGTCGTGTTTCTTTTGCGACTCAAGAACACAACGGACAGCGTCGTCGAACTGGTGCCAAGTACGTTTGCCGCACGCGTCGCGCAGGAACGGTTTGAGCAGTCGATTGCCAACGGACCGCGCACGCTGGGACCGGGAGAAAGCGCTGAAGCCGAATTCGCCATCGTCGGCCTGCCGGACGGGACGCGTAACGATCTGAGCGCCGACAACGCGTTTACCATACTGATCAACAGCGCGCGGCGGGAGACGAAGGTCGCCGCCTCCGCCCAAACGCCAACCTCAACGGAGGCCGCGCACCCATGAACCCGCGCAACCTCGGCAATTTCTTCAAGAGTAAGTTCGGCTTGTTCGTGGTGTTCGTTGTCGTGCTTTTCTCCGGCCTGTGGATTTACGGACGGCATCAGGCGAGCGAGCGCGAAGCAGCGAAGCTCGCTGCGAATGATGCGAAGAAGATCGAACTCGGTCGGGTGCAGTTGCCGCTAAACCAAGGATTGGAGAGCGGTGTGCCGCAGCAAGCACGCGCGTCCGCGAATGCACACGGCGAGAAGGAAGCGGAGAGCGGCGGAATCGTGCCGTTTCGTCCGGCCG
>JAYVMJ010000297.1:0-3179 GCA_043759025.1 Verrucomicrobiota bacterium
GCCTGCGTGTCGCGCGTCGGCACGTTGAACCCGCATTACGCGCTGCGCGTGAAGCAATCCGGCCAGGAAATCTTCAACGAGAACCTCTCCGCGCTCCGCACCATGTGGTCCGATGTGACCCGCCGCATTTCTGCGCTCCGCGACAACCCCGCCTGCGCCGAATCCGAATACCAGCTGAAGCTGGATCGCAGCGATCCCGGAATCACGCCGAAGATCTTGTTTGATTACTCATCGGACCGATCCGTCAGATCCGACCGATCCGTCCGATCACCTTCCGCCCGCCCCACCGTCGCCATCCTCCGCGAACAAGGCGTAAACGGCGAAGTCGAAATGGCCGCCGCGTTCACGCGCGCCGGCTTCAAGGCCGTCGATGTCCACATGACCGACATCCTCAGCGGCCGCGTTTCGCTCAAGGATTTCCGCGGCCTCGTCGCGTGCGGCGGGTTCAGTTACGGCGACGTCCTCGGTGCCGGCGAGGGCTGGGCCAAGAGCGTGTTATTCCACCCGGCTGCGCGCGCGGAGTTCAAGACTTTCTTCGCCCGCGAAGACGCCTTCGCCCTCGGCGTTTGCAACGGTTGCCAGATGATGAGCAACCTGAAGTCGATCATCCCCGGTGCCGATCTCTGGCCCCGCTTCGTGCAAAATCAATCCGAGCGTTACGAGGGCCGCTTCGTTTCCGTGAAGCTCGAAAAAAGCCCAAGCGTTCTCTTCAAAGGCATGGAAGGCTCCGTCATTCCCATTGCCGTCGCCCACGGCGAAGGCTACGCCGAGTTTACCGACGCCCACGCCGCTCAGGTTTTCAGCGACTCCGGCCTCGTCTCCGGCCGCTTCGTGAACAACAAGCACGAAGTCACCGAGCAATACCCGCTGAATCCCAACGGCTCTCCCTTCGGCATCACCGCCCTCACTTCCACCACGGGCCGGGTGACAATCCTGATGCCCCACCCAGAACGCGTCCACCGCAGCGCCTGCATGAGCTGGTCCCCGAAGGACTGGCCGGAAGACTCGCCGTGGATGAAGTTGTTCTATAACGCGCGAACCTGGGTTGGATAGCTGGGCCAAATCGGCCACCTAAACTTGGGTGCTCTGGTGTCTTCAATCGGTCCTATGGGACCTATACATGCCCCAGCTCCCCGGCTTCATTCCAGCCCATGGCAACTATCGTGAGCTACTCTCCTACCAGAAAGCCGAAGTGATCTACGATCTCACCTACCGGTTCTGCCAGTGATTTCTGGCCCGGAATGACCGGACGATCGACCAGCTGGTGCAGGCCCGCCCGTTCCGGCAAACAGAACATTCTGGAGGGGAGCAAAGCGTCTGGAACCTCGAAAGAAATGGAAATCAAACTCACCCACGTAGCTCGGGCCAGCCAGGAGGAACCTGTTGGCCGACTACGAAGACTTCCTGCGTGTGCGCGATCTCCCGCTCTGGTCGAAAGATTCCAAGGAAGCCCTCTTCGTTCGAAAACTAGGCCATAAGCCCCACACGACCTATGAGTCCTATAAATCTTTCACCGAAACCCGCCCGGCCACCGTCGTCGCCAACATCGCCCTGTGCCTGATCAACCAAGCTAATTTTCTCCTCGACAAACAAATCCGCCGGCTGGAGCGGTTCCAATTAAGTCGTAGCCGATTTCAGATATTTGATTTTTAGCCGCGAAAGAACGCAAAGGACTCATAGATCATTCGCTTGAACGTTTCTTCCTTTGTGTTCTCTGCGTTCTTTTGCGGCTATACTTCAGTTTGAACCGCTTTAGAGCAGGAATTCCTCAAAGAAGGCGGCCATAGCCATGGGATTCTCAAAAGTACCGAGTTATCTAAAACAGTGGAGCAACACGGCGTCACCACGTGCCTGGTTAAAAACGGCGAAGCACTTTTAATGAAACCTCTTTTGCTGCACGCCTCGTCTCCCGCTACCGTACCGAAACATCGCCGGGTGGTGCACTTCGTTTATTACTCTGGCGCACCAATCGCAGAGCCGTGGCATCGTTCCATGTAGTAAAGCGCCTCGGCGCACTGCCCACTCGCAGCAGTCCGGACTAAATCAGGACAGGCCCAACCGCCTATTGAATTACGAACATGCGGCCTGAGCGACTGTCATCAAAACTTCGTCGTTCGGGGTTGGGCTCCACAAACGATCTCAGCCCGTGGCGTGGCGCTGCAGGATGGCGAGCGGGACCAGTTCGAGCGTGCGTTCGTGGGTCGAGGCGAGAATGACGGGCGAGGGATCGCCGGCCTCGACCGCTTCCAACCAGCGGCTCGCGCAGAGGCACCAACGATCGCCCGGACTGAGTCCGGGAAAATCAAATTCAGGTCGGGGCGTGATCAGGTCGTTATCGGCGGCGAAATTAGACGCAAGAAACGCGTCGGTCACCTCTACGCACACTGTATGGCATCCCTGATCTTCGGAACACGTATCGCAGTGTCCGTTCCGGAAGAAACCCGTGAGCGGTTTCATCGAGCACGGTTTCAGCGGACCACCAAGAACGTTACGGGAAGGAAGCGGCGTCATGCGTTGAAGATGAACCAAGATTCGTGAATCCGGTAGTTTATTTTTAGATCGCCGCGCATAAACACTCGCAGTTCGAGCTTCGCTTCCGACCGGCTTTGTGTTCGTTCATCCAAACGAATGAGAGAAACCTGCTACCGCTGTTTCTGGCCGAAGAGTCTTTGCTGGTGTCCCACCTTAGTGCCCATGGACACGCGGACACGATTTATTTTCCTGATGTCGCCGAAGGAATTCAAGGTGACCAAGGCGAACACGGGACGCCTGACGCATCTGTGCCTGCCGAACAGTGAATTGCACATGGGCATGGAGTTTGATGATCAAGTAGCGGTGCAAAAAACCCTCAACGATCCACAGAATTACTGCGTGTTACTTTACCCCGGAAAGACGGCCACCAACTTGTCTGACCCCGCGCAAATCCCCACGCTGGGCGCGCAACTCAACGAGCGCCGTCTCGTGGTCATTTTAATCGATGCGACGTGGCGTGGCGCCCGGTCAATCCACCGGCTCAGTCCAAGCTTGCAGCAATTGCCGCGCATCAAATTCACGCCGACGATGCCGAGCCGTTACATCATCAAGCAACAGCCGCGGCCGGACTGTCTTTCCACCCTCGAAGCGGTGCACGAATTGATGCTGGTGCTGGCGCAAGCCGGACTCGACCAGTACCCGCAACC
>JAYVMJ010000298.1:0-3318 GCA_043759025.1 Verrucomicrobiota bacterium
TACTGATTATGGTGCGCGGCGAATCTGGGAACACGCGCACAACGATCCACTGGAATTTCTCTGCGAATTTGGCGTGGCCGGAATACTGCCGCTGCTTTACCTGGTCATTCAGGTGGTCCGCGGAATTCTGCTTCATCGCGTATGGCGCAATGCGCTGACACTTCCCCTCATTTGCGCGGTCGCATTCGTCCCGTTGCACGCATGGTTCGACTTCGTGTTCCAATGTCCGGCGATCCTGATTACTTGGGCGGTGTTGCTTACCAGCGCGCTGCGCTGGACAGAATTGGATCATCCTGGTGGCAGGCAAGCGACCATCACAGCAAATTAACCGGCTAGTCTCACGAAGCCTGACGAGCCTCGCCCCCGTTGGCCGGGATGCCGTTGAATGATCGCTGCGGAACGAGATCAATATTCACCTCGTCGACAAAGGGGGTGTATTCCGGGACCAGTCTTTTCATCGCCTGTTTGATTGCGGACGGACTGCCGGCCACGAGAGTCTCGCGCAGCTCAGCGATCCAGACCTCCGTATCTTCCGCTTCCGGTCCACACTTCAATTGAAAAATTCGCGGGTGCTCAGTGGGAGAATGGGTTTCATTCGTATGGCAAAGTTCCTCAAAAAGTTTTTCGCCAGGACGGAGTCCGGTAATTTTGACTTTGATATCAACATCGGGCTTATAGCCACTGAGTTCAATCATCTGACGCGCCATGTGAATGATTTTCACGGGTTGTCCCATATCGAGAATAAAAATCTCCCCGCCGGAGCCGATCTTCGCGGTTTGTAAGACCAAACCCACCGCCTCGGGAATCGTCATGAAATAACGAGTCATTTCGGGATGCGTCACGGTCACCGGACCGCCACAAGCAATTTGTCGTTTGAACGTCGGTATGACACTTCCACTTGAACCTAAAACATTACCGAATCTCACGGCTAAAAAAGCCGTGCGGTTTCCTGACGATCGCTGGCGCGCCTGCAGTGCCTTTTCCGCCAGCCGCTTGCTGCACCCCATTACGCTGGTCGGATTGATTGCCTTATCGGTGGAAATGAAAACAAAACGCTCAACGCCAAATTCACTCGCAAGCTCACCGAGTTCCGCGGTGGCGAGAGTATTGTTCTTAAGGGCCTCTCCCGGCTGCCGCTCCATTAAGGGGACATGTTTATGTGCGGCAGCGTGAAAAATAATTTCGGGGCGACAGAGCTCGAAGACCGCCCTCATCGAGTTTGCATCGGTTACATCGGCAATCAGTGGCGTAATGCGGCTGCCCTCGTCGGTTCCCACCAATTCCTGTTCGATTTCATAAAGCGCGATCTCTGTTTGATCCACCATCACCAGTCGTCGGGGAAGACAGTTCAGGATCTGCCGGCACAATTCGCTCCCAATACTTCCGCCTGCTCCGGTGACAAGAATCACCCGGTCTCTCACGAACCGTGCCACTCCCGTGCAATCGAGATTTACCGGCTCGCGGCCGAGCAGATCCTCGATCGTTACCGGGCGTGAGCGTCCGATTTTCAATTCGCCAGACGCAAGCTGTCGCGCAGATGGAATGAGTTGGGTGGTCGCTCCAATCTGACGGGCGATTTCCACAATTTCTCTCAGGCGATTTGCCGCCAACCCAGTCTGGGTTATGACCAATTCGTTTATCCGAACGCGTGCAGCGAGTTTCACCAACTTTTCCAGCGGCCCATATACTGGCAATCCATGAATCGTACGCCCGATTTTTTCCGCATCGTCGTCGACAAATAACACGGGCGACGAACCACAGCCTCGGCGCTGAAGCAGCTCCTTGGCAAATTGCTGCCCGGCATCGCCCGCGCCCAGGATCGCCACCTGTCGCTCTACAGCACCGGCACGAACTTCACCTGCCACGCTCCATGTCCTCATGACTCGAAGGGAGAGTCGGAAAGCCGAGATCAATGCGACACTCAGCACGAAATCCATTAAGATAACGCCCCTGGGAGGCGCCGCGTTTACAGTGGAACCATACCACAAAGCCAACATGAGACTGGACGCCGTGCTCATTGAAACGACCACGCCACCAAAATCTGCGAGTCCGAAATAGCTCAGCACACTCCTAAATTGTCCGAAAGAATGGAGAAGGATCAATTTGCAGAAAATAATCGGAATCAAAAGAGTGAGACGCTGGACCTGAAATGCGTCAGGCGTTGCAAAATCCCACCGCATTTCATAGGAAAGGAAAAATGCCGCGGCAAGTTCGGCCGCGTAAATCCCAAGTATGGTGACAAACCGAGCCACCGGATATCGGCTGATGTGATAGTCACCCCACTTGAGGAAACGGCGGGTTGCGATCATCACGCCCTGATTTAGAACATCCTTAACCCGAGTCCCAACGGTTCGCAACCCGTGGCCGGAAATCACCGCGGGAGCGTCTGCCATTTGAGGAGAGGACTGGTTGGAAAACGAAGCGCGAACGACGCGAATAACGCGCTGGACGTCGTCGGCAGTCATGGCGGAACCTGACGGCAGGCAAAGCCCTTGTTCAAATAGACGCTGCGAAACGGCTCCGCCCACAGCTTCGCATCCCTCAAAAACCGGCTGGAGATGCAGCGGCTTCCACGTTAATCTCGCTTCGATATTTTCGGCTTCCAACGCCTTCCTGATCTTCTCGTTGTCAATACCGGCCTCTGCGGGGTCAATCGTCAGACAAGTGAGCCATCGGTTACTTCGTGAATGGGCTGCCTCAGGCATAAACTTCAGACCCGGCAAATCACTCAATGCCTCAAAATAGCGCGCATAGATTCGGCGCCTTGCATCAACGCGCTCGCCCAGGACCTGCAACTGCGCCCGCCCGATTCCGGCGAGGACGTTGCTCATTCGGTAATTAAAGCCGAGTTGAGAATGTTGATAGTGCAGGCCGGCATCCTTGGCTTGCGTGGCAAGGAAACGCGCCTTGGCAATAAGATCGGGGTCATCGGAAACCAACATTCCGCCCCCTGAAGTCGTGATAATTTTATTCCCGTTGAATGAAAATATTCCCATTCGACCGAACGAGCCGGCCGGCCGGCCCACGAAAGTTGCGCCGAGTGCCTCAGCGGCATCCTCGATCAACGGCACACCATGTTTTGAGCAGGCAGCCGCAATCCGCTCGAGGTCGGCGCATTGGCCATATAAGTCGACGGCGATCACCGCCTTGGGGAGTCGACCCGCCTGAGCCCGAGCCGCCAACCATCCCTCCAATAAAATGGGATCTATGTTCCACGTGACTTCGTCTGAATCGATGAAAACGGGCCGTGCGCCCTCGTAGACGATGGGATTTGCAGACGCGGCGAATGTAAACGTTGAACAGCCCACTTCGTCACCC
>JAYVMJ010000299.1:0-4274 GCA_043759025.1 Verrucomicrobiota bacterium
CTCGGGATCGCAATTGAGCTGGCCGGCGATAAGCCGATTCTTTTGGCCCTCATCGTAGATATTTTTGCCCGCCCGCTCTTTGAACCGGGCAACAGCGCACAGGAGAAAAGTAGGCATCGATCCCGATTGATCGGCCGAAGCACCATCGAACCATTACCCTTTGCCGAAGAGCTCCTGGCGACTGAGCTTCATCTGACAACAGCCCATTTCGCCCGAGCGATTCGAAAACACGTGCCGACTCTCCAACCGAAAGAATTTATCTGGCGGCTCAATTTCGTCGTTGGAGCAATGCATCACACCCTGGCGACAATTCACCAGATGACCACTCTCACACGCGGACTCTGCCAGAACAACGATTACGAGGACGCCCTCCGACACTTTACGCAATTCGCCGTGGATACATTCACGATTCCTTCGCGGAACTCTTGATCGCCGATTTCGGGGAGGCAGTAACAAAATAGGGGTTAAAACCCTTTCGAGCCGGGAGTTATAGGCAAACGCCTTATGCACAAAAAAAAAGCACGCGGTCAGCGCTAATATCGCACGTAATCTAAGGTTCTAGAGCCACCTACTCTCAGCGAAGACTTGCGGTCAGGGGGAAAGTCCTTCTTTTCCCATGACGGTGGCCATTAGTACTGACCCTACTTTTGCCACAGGAGGTTCCGCGATGGGCTCAAACGGCAGTAGCGGCCACCTCTTCGGAACAACTCGCCTCTTCAGCTCTCTGAAGAGGCGTCGAAATACCAAGCAAATGATCGCGGCTGTTATCGTTCTCTCGTTGATATCTCTTTTAGTGGCTACCGATTCGGAGCCCGAAGGCACCGCTATTCCTCCGAGACCCGAACCGCCGTTGCGTCCAAGAAAGAAAATGACGCCAAACCAGCCGGTTCCCCAATCTGACCGCATCGCGGCTTAGTCCCGCAGACGCCAGCAGTCTTCGGCTGGCATCTAAGGTGCCCGTTAGGGCGTAGAGATTTTGGCTGGTTTCAAAAACTGAAACCCGTCCGAACTGTCCGCAATGGATGAGGTTCGTCACAGGTTAATTTTTACGCCCGTTCGCCGTGGTCATTCCAAAATCTCCGTTCCCCCGTTTTCTCAGCTCACTCGTTCAGTGGGTGGATTCCGATTACTCCACCGAATCCGCTGAATCGATTCGCGCGCACCCGGACGGGATAAATTTGGTGAGATGTATCCCCTTCGTGATTCTGCATATAGGCTGTCTCGGCGTGATCTGGACCGGCGGAAGCTGGTTCGCAGCCGGGGCAGCGGCCGCACTGTATTTCATCCGCATGTTTGCGGTAACCGGAATCTATCACCGCTATTTTTCGCACAAAAGCTACAGCACCTCGCGATTCGGGCAATTTCTCCTCGCCGTGTTTGGTGCCACTTGCGTCCAACGTGGCGCACTCTGGTGGGCATACCATCATCGCCACCATCACCAACATTCCGACGAACCCGAAGACGTACACTCACCGCATGTCCATGGTTTTTGGTGGTCGCACATCGGATGGATCACCAGCCGGCGGAATTTCCCGACTGACTATTCGAAGATCCGGGATCTCGCCAAATTTCCTGAACTGGTTTTTCTCAATCGTTTCGATGTTCTCGTTCCAGCGCTGTTCGCGCTCGGACTCTTTCTAAGCGGCCGCTTCCTCGAACAGACAGCGCCCAGCCTTCATACTTCGGGCGCCCAACTTCTCGTGTGGGGCTTTTTTATCAGCACGACCGCGTTGTTTCACGGCACTTCATGCATCAATTCCCTCGCCCACCTCATGGGTAACCGGCGTTTTGAAACCGAAGACGATTCCCGGAACAGCTTCATCCTGTCACTTATCACCTTGGGGGAAGGCTGGCACAATAATCACCATCGCTACATGTCAGCCACCCGCCAAGGGTTCTACTGGTGGGAAATAGATATCACCTACTACTTGTTGAAGACGGTCTCCTGGACAGGATTTATCTGGGATTTGAAAGGGGTTCCGTCATCCATCTATCGGGAAGCCGAACTCCGAAATCACCGTGATACGGTAGCCCGCTTTTCGATGTCGTCGGTCCAGGACGAGATCAATACCCTCAAGCGCGTCGTGCCGACTGCGGCAGCCATTGCGATCGCCACAGTGAATTCCCCGGCGATGGCGGGCCGGATCAAGAAGGCCGACGGCCCACCCGTCTATAAGGACGTCAGCAGCAAACTCGCCGTACCCGAGGCGCCCGCTGCATCCGCAGCCGACTCTGCCACGTAAAAGAAACAATGGTCCGACCACCGGCCCTCGCCTCTTTTTTCATGGGTAAACTAGCCATCATCGGCACCGGAATTGCTGGGATGGGTTGCGCGCATTTTTTGCAGCATCAATTCGAGCTCACTGTCTTCGAGCAAAACGACTACACCGGTGGCCACACAAACACCGTCACCGTCCCGGAGACCGAAACGGGAAGGCCGGTGCCAATCGACACCGGTTTCATGGTTTTCAACTACGAGACTTATCCGCAACTCGCGCGACTTTTTGAAAAGCTTCAGGTTCCAG
Source organism: Verrucomicrobiota bacterium (assembly GCA_043759025.1). GTDB lineage: Bacteria > Verrucomicrobiota > Verrucomicrobiia > Opitutales > Opitutaceae > Lacunisphaera. Next base: position 2,526 of record JAYVMJ010000299.1, read on the forward strand.
TCAAGAAAACCGCGATGTCTTTCAGTGTCCGACATGAGGACTCCGGGCTCGAGTTTGCTGGCTCGTCGCTCAATCACCTTTTTGCCCAACGCCGGAATATTTTTCGCCCCCGCTTTATCCGGATGTTGCGTGCGATTGATCGATTCAACCGCGATGCGGTCGACGCCTTGGCCAATCCGTTGTGGTCCAATCTCACCCTCGGTGAGTACGTGAAATCACGAAATTACGGGGAGGATTTTTTTAATCTCTACCTCGTCCCGATGAGTTCGGCCGTTTGGTCCACGCCACCGGAAAAAATGCTGTCGTTTCCGGCCACCACGTTGCTGCGCTTCTTCCACAATCACGGTTTCCTCGGCCTGCACACGCAGCACCAATGGTGGACCGTCGACGGGGGATCGCAGGAATATGTGAAACGCCTGGCTTCCCCGTGGCGCGATCGGATCCGACACAATATGAAGGTCGTCCGCGTGCGTCGTCATGCTGGTGGAGTTATCCTGACCACGAGCGATGGCGCTTCCCACCAATTTGATCGCGCAATCCTCGCCTGCCACGCCGATCAAGCCCTAAACCTACTGGCCGATCCCACGCCCGACGAACGTCGTTTGCTCGGCGAATTTCAGTATCAGCCCAATATCGCCACGGTGCACACGGACGACTCCGTCATGCCGCGCACGAAACTCGCGTGGTCATCGTGGAATTACTCGATTTTGCGCAACGCCGGCGGAGAGATTTTGCCCGCCACCCACTATTGGATGAACCGGCTCCAGGGCGTGTCCGACCGCCAAAATTATTTCGTATCGATTAATGGGAACCAGACGATCGCGCCCCATACTATTTTAAGGACGATCCGTTACGAACATCCGCTTTTTAGCTTGGGTGCGATCGGAGCCCAGCGGGAATTGCCACTGCTCAACCAAAATGCCCAAGGCACGACGGAGACTTATTTTGCCGGCGCGTGGCAACGATACGGCTTTCACGAGGATGGCCTGCTTTCCGCGGTAAATCTCTGCCAACTTCTGCTCGGACGCGACCCTTGGCCGGATAACCCATCAAATAACGCCAAAGCCTGAATAGGATTGAGATACTGCATCCCTCCATCGCGCTTGGACGTAGTAATACCCAGTGAACTCATGTCTGTACGACTGTCGGGTGATGCATCACCGGTTTGCGCCAAAAGCGCATCGGTTCGACTACCGCATATTCATGTTCGCCCTCGATCTGGACGAACTGGACTCCCTTCATCGCAAGCTGCGATTATTTTCACTCAATCGCAGGAATGCGTATTCATTTCGCGAGAAAGATTTCCTTCCCACCAGTGAACTAAAACATAACTCGAGCACTACCGATTTGCACGGGGCCACGGCCCTCGCTGACCGATCCCTGAAATCTCGTGTTGTCGCTTATCTCGCCACCCGGGAAATAGATCTTACCGGCGGTCGCGTCACGTTGGTCACCCTCCCGCGGGTCTTCGGCTATTTGTTTAATCCGGTGTCTTTTTATTTCTGTTACGACCGGACCAACCGGCCGGTCGCAGCACTCGCTGAAGTCACCAATACCTTCAAGGAAATGAAACCCTATTTGCTCGGCCCCGAAAACCGCACGGCCGCGGCCAAAGGAACCGCCTTTTCACTGCGCACACCAAAATATTTCTATGTATCGCCGTTCACCGACATGGACGTGGCGTTTGATTTCACGCTCCACGCGCCCGGCGAAAAATTGTCGGTTCAAATCGACGATTATGAGTCCGGT
>JAYVMJ010000300.1:0-2941 GCA_043759025.1 Verrucomicrobiota bacterium
GCTCCGTCGGGCGCAACGTCACGCGGCCCTTCTCGCTGAGATCCGCCTGATGATTTTTCTCATCGATCACGAAGTAGAGCTCCTCCTTGAACTTGAAGAGTTCGTCCTTGTTAAAATCGCTGTGCATCTCGACATCCGTCTTGTCGAGCAGCTTGCGCCATTCAGGAGTTTCCTGAAGCCGAAGCAGCAGCTTGTTTTTGGGCATGCCCAGCTTGACCTGAAGCATCTTCATCGCCGCCGACTGTTTTTCCTCGGCGGTCAGGTTTGGCTTTTCGAACGCGTCGCTCGCCTCCTTGACGAGGTGGTTGACTAAGCGGAGCTGGTCGTTGACCAGGGAGGCCACGCCGGGTTTGAGGCGCGTGAAAGGCTGTTCGCGCTCAATCGGGGCCGGACCGGAAATGATGAGCGGGGTGCGCGCCTCATCCACGAGGATGGAGTCGATTTCGTCCACGATGCAGAAGAAGTGGTCGCGCTGCACCTGGTCTTCCTTGCGGGTGGCCATGCCATTGTCGCGAAGGTAATCGAAACCGAATTCCGAGGCCGTGCCGTACGTGATATCGCGGTTGTACATTTCCCGGCGAACCTCGGAATGCATTTGCTGCTGAATGCAGCCGACCGTGATGCCGAGAAAGCTATAGAGATGCCCCATCCACTCCGAGTCGCGACGCGCAAGGTAATCGTTAACCGTGACCAACTGGGAATTTCGGCCGGTCAGGGCGTTGAGATAAAGCGGCAGCGTCGCGACGAGGGTTTTGCCTTCGCCCGTCGCCATTTCCGCGATGCGTCCCTCGTGCAAAGTGATGCCACCGATCAGCTGGACGTCGAAATGGACCATGTCCCACGTGAGTTCGTGGTCACAAACCACGACCGTCCGTCCGCAAAGACGGCGGGCGGCATTCTTTGCGGCCGCGAACGCTTCGGGCAACAGGGCATTGAGGGCCTCGCCCTTCGCGATTCGCGCTTTGAACTCGTCCGTTTTGGCCCGGAGTTGTTCGTCCGTGAGCTGCTGGTATTGCAGTTCAAACTCGTTGATAAGCGCTACGATCGGGCGGCACTTCTCAACATACTTGCGATGATGACGGCCGGAAAATTTCTGGAAGAGTGAGCTGAGCATTGAAGGGTACGAATGAAAACTACGACGGAGAGCTTGGCAAATGGCAAAAGATGGCCTGATTTGGAGCCCCAAAGGCCTGCGCCGCAAGGAGGCGATAAAGAAAATTTCAGGGTTTGCATGGCGCCTGCTATCCATAACTTCAATTTAACCGCATGGCCACCCCCCGATCTTCCAAACGTCCCGCCACCAATGGTCTGGTTCCCGAAGCATTCAGGAAATACGCGCCGGAGTCATTCTATGACGAGATGATGGCGCCCGACGGAACCGTGCGCCCGCATTACCGACATTTCCTCAAGCACTTCGGCACCGTCGGCCCGGAGGAATTTGAGGCCAAACGCCGTGCCGTCGACCTCGCCTTTCTCAGGCAAGGCGTGACTTTCAATGTTTACGGTGACTCCCAGGGTGCCGAACGCATTTTTCCCTTCGACCTGGTGCCACGCATCATCCCGGCGGAGGAGTGGGAAAAACTGGAGGCCGGACTCGTTCAGCGAATCACGGCGCTCAATCTCTTCCTCCATGATATTTACCACGAACAGAACATCATCAAGGACGGCACCATTCCGGCCCATTACGTGATGTCCGCGAAACATTTTCGGCGGGAATTCGTGAACGTAAAGGTTCCCCGCGATATTTATATTCATATTTGCGGCACCGATATCATTCGCGACGACAAGGGGGAATACCTGGTGCTTGAGGACAACGGCCGCTGCCCTTCCGGGGTCAGTTACGTAATGGAAAACCGCCGGGCACTCAAACGAACCTTCCCGGAAATTTTCGAGTCCGGCGGCGTACGACCAGTGGAAAATTATTCGAATGAGCTGCTAAAAATGCTCAGCTATGTTGCACCTCCGAACATCGCCGAACCCAACGTCGTTTTACTGACACCGGGCGCGTATAACTCAGCCTACTTCGAGCACACTTATCTCGCACGGCAGATGGGCATCGAGATCGTTGAAGGCCGGGATCTTTTGGTGCGCGAGCAACACGTATTCATGCGCACGACAAAGGGGCTTCGTCCGGTGCATGTCATTTATCGTCGCATCGACGATGATTTTCTGGACCCGACTGTTTTCCGCAAGGATTCGGCCCTCGGCGTTCCGGGCTTGGTGAATGCTTACCGCGCCGGCAATGTTTCGCTCGCCAACGCCATCGGCACCGGCGTAGCCGATGACAAGGTGATGTATTATTTCGTCCCGCGCATCATCAAATACTATCTCGACCAGGAGCCGTTGCTGAAACAAGTGCCGACTTATCTCGCGAGCGAGGACGCCGACCGTCAGTACATGATCGAAAATCTCGACAAACTGGTCATTAAAGCCGCGAACGAAGCCGGCGGTTATGGGATGCTGATGGGACCGCAAGCCACCGTCGCCGAGCGCGACGAATTCCGCAAACGCATCATCGCCGACCCGCGCAACTATGTTGGGCAACCGATGATTTCCCTCTCTCGCCATCCAACGCACTGCGAAGGCGAGGGCTTCGCGGGCCGCCACATCGATCTGCGCCCCTTCGTGCTTTATGGCGAGAAAACGGTCATCATTCCCGGCGGCCTGACCCGCGTCGCTTTGCGGAAGGGTTCACTGGTGGTCAACTCCTCGCAAGGTGGCGGCAGCAAGGAAACCTGGGTATTGTATGGTAATCACTGATCGGTCGCGACCGCAATAAACGCCCTGTTTCAATGCTCAATACCCTGCCCATTCATCCACAAACGGACGAAGCGTCCCAATCGAAACCTTCCCAGCCAGGTCTTGTTTTGACCTGGGGCGTTTTGCGTCTGGAATTTTCCCTCCCATGCTGAGCCGCGTCGCCAACAACCTGTATTGGATG
>JAYVMJ010000301.1:0-8794 GCA_043759025.1 Verrucomicrobiota bacterium
GGCTTCAGCGAAAACTTCGCGACCTTCTTGCCGTCCGGTCGGCCAAGATGGGACATCAACACCACGGACGCGCCTTTCTCCAAGGCGTGCTTGATGGAGGGCAGCGCGGCGGAAATACGCTGCGTGTTGGTGATGGCGCCGGTGGTTTTGTCCTGCGGGACATTGAAATCCACGCGCATCAACACGCGTTTGCCGGTCAGATCGAGGTCACGGATGGTTTTAAATTTGGACATGGGATGTCGGAAAAAAATGAAGAGCTGAAAAACTGAAGGGCTGAAATAAAAGAGGCTGAAAGTTGAAGAACCGAGGCGTGATTTTCAGCCTTTCAGTTCTTCAGTCTTTCAGTCTTTCAGCCTTTGGGTCTGAGCCGCAGCGGCTCAGAGCTGCGCGGCGATTTTCTTGGTGAGGTCGACGACGCGGTTGGAATAACCCCACTCGTTGTCGTACCAGCTCACGAGCTTGAAGAACTTGCTGTTGAGCTCCATGCCGGAACCGGCGTCGAAGATCGAGGAGTGCTTGTCGTGGATGAAATCGCTGGAGGCAACTTCGTCGGACGTATAAGCCAGAATTCCCTTCATATAGGTCTCGCTCGCCTTCTTCATGGCTTCGCAAATCTCCTTGTAGGACGTGGCCTTCACAGTCCTCACCGTGAGATCGACGACGGAAACCGTCGGGGTCGGCACGCGGAACGACATGCCGGTGAGCTTGCCCTTGACCTCTGGAATCACGAGCGCGGTGGCCTTGGCGGCACCGGTCGTGGACGGGATGATGTTGATCGCAGCGGAACGGCCGCCCTTCCAGTCCTTCTTCGATGGACCATCAACCGTCTTCTGGGTCGCGGTGTAGGAGTGGATGGTCGTCATCAGGCCTTCCTCGATGCCGAAACCTTCCTTGAGCAACACGTGGACGATTGGCGCAAGGCAGTTCGTCGTGCAGGACGCGTTGGAAATGATGCTGTGCAGGGCGAGGTCGAGCTTCTCGTCGTTAACGCCCATGACGACGGTGATGTCTTCGCCTTTGGCTGGAGCGGAAATGATAACCTTCTTGGCACCGGCGGCGATGTGGCCCTTGGCCTTTTCGGCCTCAGTGAACAAACCGGTCGACTCGATCACGAGATCGACGCCGAACTTGGCCCAGGGCAACTCAGCGGGGGATTTGGCGGACACGACATGAATCTCCTTGCCGTTAACCACGAGGACATCGTCCTCAAGTTTGTCGGCGGACGATTTCTTGGAAGAGACGGTGCCGTTGAAACGACCCTGCGTGGAATCGTATTTAAGCAGGTAAGCCAGGTTGTCGGCCGGCACGATATCGCCGACGGCGACAACATCGAGGGTGGTACCGAGCAAACCCTGCTCGACCAGCGCGCGGAAAACGAGGCGGCCAATGCGGCCAAAACCATTAATTGCTACTTTAACTGCCATGGTAGTGATAAGTGTTAATCGTTTGGATCGACCGGCAGAAATGCCGGCAATCCCCTCGAATGAAAAGCACGTCTCATGCCTTGGCAAGCGAGATACGTGGCATATAAAAATCGGCGGAAATGAGGCGTCCGCCGTGGACTGCACCTATTAATTAGCCGGTCAAAGAGGGACTCAACCACACGCTCGAAGGCCCCACACCCCGACGATTCCATCACTAACGTTTCGCTACTGCTCTGTCCGCCAGAGGCTGCAACCCAACGCGGGAATAAAGAGCTCCGGTGCCACCACTTGACCAAGCGGTTGACGGCCGGACGCATAAAAACATTCGTGGTCCGCCAGCAGTTCCCATTTCCAGCCGGCAAATTCCCCGATCGGAATGGAGATGCCATCCGTATGGGGATTTACCGCAAACATCAGCCTTTCCCTGCCCTGGCTGCCGTCTGCGTTGTAGATCGTGACCAGTCCGTTGCCACCGGAAGCCATCAAACAGCGAAAAAAACCTTCCGATGGACGCGACCACTGCCGGAGCAAAAAGCCGCGGGGCGAGCGTCGGAACGCGATCCAATCGACAAAATATGCATGCGTCGCGGGGAATCGCGCCAACCGCCGGTAATCCAGCGCATTCAAGTCGCCGCGCAGGTAGGTGTTGTTCACGCCATATTTGGAGCGGAGAAAATCCTGCCCTTCCGCCAGCAGCGGAATCCCAACCGACGCAAACAGGATCGCCGCCATCAAGTGCGTGCGCTGGCGGTCATTTTGAGTTGGATTGTACCCATTGAAATTCTGATTCTCTGTAATCTGATCAAGCGAGGTGCGATCATCATGTGATTCGGTGTAATTCACCGTTTGCGCCGGCCAGTACGCAAAGTGCCACGGCGACCCTTTTAAATAATATTCCAATTTATCCCCCGCGCCACCGCCTCGCACGTACTCGCGCACAAAATCCCGATAACCATCATTCCACGACGCAAATCCCGTGGGTCGCAACGCCGCCGCGATGTGACCGCGAAAACTCCACGGCTCCGCGATCAGGATCACGTCGGGTTTCACCTTCTTCACCGTGGTCTCGATCTCGCGCAATACATCGACGCCGATCAGTTCCGCGAGATCAAATCGGAAGCCATCGACTCCGTAAATCTCGATGAAATGAATCAGGCTGTCGCAGATCAGCCGCGTCGCCATCGCCGAACGGCAACGCAGATCGTTGCCGCAACCGCTCCAATTCGACAGCGCGCCCTCGTCGTCGAGTTCGAAATAATAGAGCTTGTCCACAAACAGCAGATGCGCCGGTTCGCCGACGTGATTGTAGACGACATCGATGATCACCGCCATGCCTTGCCGGTGAAACGCCGCGACCAATTCCTGAAACTCCTTCACTTGCGTCGCCTTCGCTCCATCCATCGCGTAGCCGCTCGCCGGCGAAAAGAAATTCGCCGTCATGTAGCCCCACTGATAATTTTCCCGCGTGCGGTTGTCGAATTCCTGCACCGGCTGTAACTCGACGGCGTTCACGCCGAGTTTCTTCAAATAAAAATCCGGGCTCTCCACCCACTTCGTCAGCCCGCTGAAGCCCAGGCGCTCGTCCGCCGTCAGCGCCGCCGGCGCTTGCGCGATCAGATCGCGCACGTGGCTCTCGACGATCACGAGATCCTGCCACAGCGGCGTGGAAAATCCCTGCTCCGGTTTGCCGACCCAGGCCGGATCCAGCACGATGCCCGGGCCTTCCCGCCCCGCCGCCGCTTTCGCGTAGGGATCGAGAATTTTTTCGCTCGGCTTGAAATTTCCAAAAACGTCCTGCGGCCCGCTGATCGAATACCAGTAATACCAGCCGTGCAAATTCCGGTCGAGATGCGCCTCCCACACGCCGTTCCAACTTCCGTCCTCGTCCTTGCGATCGAGTTCGTAACCAAACGCCTTCACCTGTTCGTCCCACTTTTCGTGGAGAAACAAGCGCACATGTTTTGCGCGCGGCGCAAAAATGCGAAAAGTCGTCCCGGCGGGTTCCACCAGCGCGCCAAGCGGCAACTCGCTGCGCATCTCATGAAAAAACCGGCCGAGGCGAAGCCGCGTCTTTGGTGCTTGCCGCCCGTCGCGCACATGAATCACCGAATAAGATTGGTTGTAAGGCAGCGCCTGCGTCGTCGTGAATTGGAAAAGATTTCGCCCGGTCCGGGTCGGATAAATCGCCCGGTTGAAATGCCCGTTGCCGTCGGGTACCAGGTTCGTCGCGTCGCGTGGGTGGTCGAGCCAACGGTTGTCGCCGGTGACGAATTTGAATTGCTGCGGTGGATCCGTGAGCAACGGACCCGCGGGCCGGCGCAACATCCACACTGTCTTCCCATTCAAAAGCCCCGGCACGAGCGTCCATTCCAGTTGTCCGATCGCATCCTGCCAGCCGTTGAAAGTCCCCGCGACATAGACGGGCATCACGCTAAAATCCACCCAGCTGTGTTCCTTCGGATCGAGCACGAAGACCAACATGCCGATGTCATCTCCATAGTAACTCGACTCGTTCGCATACAGTGAAGGCGCCGCTGGCCCCAAATCAGCGAAAGCAAAAGCCTTGTCACCGGGCGCAAGCAACGGCAGCGACGCCCCGCTCCAGTCCGCGTTCAACTCAATGATACCGACGGAAGCGGACGTGAGCCAGGCCCGGGCGATGCGTTGAGGGTCTTCGGGCATGAAATTAAAAACTCACGGAGCCGGCGGATTCTCGAAAGCCGCGAGCACGGGCTTGCCGTCGAAATACGGCAATTGCGGTAATCCCAGCAGGTAACATGCCGTCGCGCACGTGTCCTCGGTATTGATCACCAGATCGGCCTCGCGGGTGAGATCGCCCTGACGCACGTGTGGCCCGGCGATAATCCAAGGAATATGCCGGCTGCGGGGATCGTCCGGACCGTGCGTTTTTCCCGCGCCGCCGTGATCGGAGGAAATGATAATCGCCGTCTGATCGGCAATCCCGGCCTTTGTGAGCGCGTCGAGTACGCGCTGGATATCACGGTCGGTTTCCTCGATGGCTGCCAGTTGCTCCTTCGAATCCCAACCGTACTTGTGCCCCTCGGTGTCCACGTCGGGAAAATGGATGAACAACACGTCCGGCTTGTGTTCGAGAATAATTTTTTCCGCCGCGTCGATCACAAACCGGTTGGTCTGATTGCCCTTTTCCGGCAGCGCGCAGTAATCCAACGTACCGGGCTTCGCGAGCGTGCTGAATTTCGTTTTTCCCGCCGCCATCGCCGTCGTGTAACCGGCGTCGCGCGCCATTTCCATCACCGATGGTTTCGCCGGATAGACGATTTGCTGAAACGGCAGCGTGTCGGTATTCCACGCGATGCCATGCTTCAACGGCTTCACGCCCGTGAGCATGCTCACGTGCGACGGCAGCGTGACCGACACCGCCGTAGTTCGCCCCCAGAAACTATACGCGCCCTTCGCCAGCAACCCGCGGACCGCCGGCATGGTTGCGTAAAGCATCCGATCCGGCCGCATGCCATCAATGCTGATGATCACGACATGATCGACATCGGGAAACGGCCGCGCGGGCTTCCCGTCTGCGACACCCGCCTGCGCGTCCACCATCACGGCGGCGAATAGCAAGATGAGTTTTCTTAAACGCATCCGGTAACGGTAGGATACAAACGCCCCCTGTAAAGCACCGCGATGCAACGATGCGGTGGCCCGGCAATCGTCCCAGCCGGACAAAAGCGGTAAATAATCATAGCCAATTTCGACGTCGGGTTTGCAAAATTTCTTCCCAATCAAATTCTACCTCCGATGGAACGCATCCTCGTCGCCATGTCCGGCGGTGTCGACAGCAGTGTCGCCGCCCTTCTCCTCAAGCAGCAAGGCTTCGAGGTGGTCGGCGCGTACATGAAGAACTGGATCAACGAGGACAACGTCATCGGCGATTGCCCGTGGATGCAGGACATCGACGACGCCCGCGCCGTCGCCGACCAACTCGGCATCGAATTCCGCGTCGTGAACCTCATGGACGATTACCGCCGGCTCGTCGTGGATTATCTGCTCGACGGTTATCAACGCGGCCTCACGCCCAATCCCGATGTGATGTGCAACCGCGAAATGAAATTCGGCGTGTTCGCACGTTATGCCCTAGCCGAAGGTTTCACCGCCCTCGCCACCGGCCACTACGCGCGAAGAGGTGGAGCGCGACCTCCGGGCGCGCTGGACGGAGAAAACGCGCCCGGAGGTCGCGTTCCACCCAACTATGCGCTTTTTGAGGGTCTCGACCCCAACAAAGACCAATCCTACTTCCTCGCATTGCTGTCTCAGGAACAACTCCGTTTCGCCCGCTTTCCCATTGGTCATCTCACCAAACCCCAACTGCGCGTACTCGCCACCGAGGCCAAACTTACGACCGCCGCCAAAAAAGACAGCCAAGGCATTTGCTTCATCGGCCAGGTCAAGATGGCTGATTTTCTCACCGCCTACGTCCCCGAACGCCCGGGTCCCATCGTCCGCGCCACCGACGGAAAAATTCTCGGCGAACACCGCGGACTGCATTACTACACGATCGGACAACGCCGCGGCATCCGCATTCCCTCCAACACCGACGACAAAGCCTACGTCGTCACCGGCAAACGCGCTGACGATCACGCGCTCCTCGTCGCCTTCGACGGCCCCGAAGCCCCCGGCCTGTGGACGAGCGAGTGCCAAATCCACCGTCTCAGTTTCATCGGCGAACCCATCACGACGCCCCGCCGCCTCGAATGCCGCGTGCGCTACCGCGATCCGCGCGTCCCCATCGATTTCATTCCCGAGGTAGGGCGCGTTATCCCTAACGCGCCGTCAGGATCCGCGCCGTCCGATTCCCTCGCGCCGTCATCCATCACCGCCCAAATCAAATTCGCCGCCCCCCAACGCGCCCTCGCTCCCGGCCAGATAATGGCTCTCTACGACGGCGCCCAACTCCTCGGCGGCGCCGTGTTCGCCTAGGTCATCAGTTAGTTTCCAATGCAACTTCCGCGCTCTCTTGAGGCCCATGGCTAAACCGGAACACTGCAATCGGAAGGGCCCACGAAACACACGAATGACACGAAAGGAAACCGTTCCAGACAAACCCAACCCGGTTTTCGTCTCACCAAACGATGAACCGAATGGGACAACGAATCGCCACGCATCGTCTGGTTTTCGTGCGTTTCGAGTGTTTCGTGGGCCAGTCCTCTGCATGGATCAGGCAAAGGTAGGGCGCATTATCCTAATGCGCCGCGAACCACTGCACGGCCCAAACCTCCCCTTCACCCGACCCACCCGACGCACGCTTTCCTCTCCCCATTAGTGCCCCGTTAGTGTGCATTAGTGGTTAACCCTCTCCGTCTTTTCCTCCCCTCTCGCCTATCCCTCCATGTCATCAACCCCAATCACCCCGCCTCCCCCGTCCCGCGCCACCCTCCAACGCATCGCCCACCGCGCGATGATCGAACGCGGACTCGAACCGGATTTCCCTCCCACCGCGCTCACGGAAATCGCCGCCATCCACGCGCCCGCCACCACCACGGCCAAGTCGACCCGCGATCTGCGCGCCTTGCTGTGGTGCTCGATCGACAACGACGACTCCCGCGATCTCGACCAGCTTTCCGTCGCTGAAGCCCTGCCCAACGGCACCGTTAAACTCCTCGTCGCCGTCGCCGATGTCGCCGCCCTCGTCCGCCAAGGTTCCGCGATCGACCAACACGCCCGCAAAAACACCACTTCGGTTTATACCGCTGGCGGCATTTTCCCGATGTTGCCCGGGCAACTCTCGACCGATCTCACCTCCCTCGGCTTTAACGTGGACCGGCTCGCCATCGTGATCGAAATGGTTTTCGCCGCGAACGGTTCGCTCACCCACTCGGACCTTTACGAAGCCGTCGTCCACAACCAAGCCAAGCTCGCCTACAACGGCGTTGCCGCGTGGCTCGAAACCGGCGCCCCCATGCCCGCCCCGGTCGCAGCGGTCGCCGGCCTCGCCGACAACATCAAACTCCAGTCGCGCGTCGCCGAACAGCTCCGCGCGCTCCGCCACAAACGCGGCGCGCTTTCCCTGCAAACCATCGAAGCACGACCAGTTTTCGTCGGCGACGTGCTGCACGACCTTGCCGCGGAACAAAGCAACCAGGCAAAAAATCTCATCGAGGACTTGATGGTCGCCGCCAACGGCGTGACGGCGCGCTTCCTCTCCGCGAAAAAATTTCCGTCCCTCCGCCGCGTCGTCCGCACGCCGGCGAAATGGGACCGGATCGTGGAACTCGCCGCTGGATACGACACGACTTTGCCGACCGCGCCCGACGGTCCCGCGCTCGAACAATTTCTCCTCAAGGCCAAAGCCGCCGATCCCGTCAATTTCCCGGAACTCTCGCTCACGCTGATCAAGCTGATGGGCGCCGGCGAATACATCATGGAGCCACCGGACGGCGACGCTCCCGGCCACTTCGGACTCGCGGTGAAAGACTACGCCCACTCCACCGCGCCGAACCGCCGGTATCCGGATTTAATTACGCAGCGCCTGCTCAAAGCCGCAATCGCCGGCGTCGCCGTTCCGTATAGCAACGACGAACTCGACGCGCTCGCCAGGCATTGCAGCGAGCAGGAAACCGCCGCCAAAAAAGTGGAAAGGCAGGTTGTGAAATCCGCGGCCGCGATGCTGCTCACCGCCAGGATCGGCGAAAAATTCGAAGCGACGGTCACCGGCGTCACCGACCGCGGAGTGTGGGTGCGCCTGTTCCAACCGCCCATCGAAGGAAAACTCCAACAAGGCGCCGAAAGCCGCCAAGTCGGCGACCGCCTCCGCGTGCAATTAGTCCACGCCGACGTCGAGCGCGGCCACCTCGACTTCATCGCCGTTCATTGAGAGTCCACGCACCCGGCGAACGATCTGCCGCGACATAAACCCGCCGAACCGTTTCAGCGAAAACGCAAAAAAGAATTGAGCTTTTACCCGGTAAAAAAAACGCGCGCAAAAGCTCAACCCGCAGAAATGAAGCATTGCCGCGAAAAACATTAGCCGCTTCCCTGTTTGAAATTTCACAATAGTGAAAAAATCAACTCAGTTGCGGTGAATATACTGTTGGCAAAACCGTGAAGAGATTTCTCGCCAGTCTATTGATACTGCCGTGCGCCACCGCATTTGCTGGCGCAAGATTTACGCCTGAAGGTGTGGTCGCGGCAGCGATTTCAGCCGCGCATAGCGATTCGCTTTCGCTTTTTATTCGATGCGTCGATCTTCCAGCAATTGCGGGGAATCCGAACGCCCCACGCACTCCTGAAAAGGTATTGAAGCTACTCAAGAGCATCGCGGAAAATGAAGTTGATCTCAGCGTGCTTCCAGGTTCGACGAAAAAGAAGGCGATTGTCGGAGTAAAGATCCTCGG
>JAYVMJ010000302.1:0-8720 GCA_043759025.1 Verrucomicrobiota bacterium
AAACAATGGAGGGGTAGTGCGCACTGTATTTGGAAAAAATGTAGCGAAAACAACCGGCACCCCATCCGAGAAACCAGTGATCCCTTAACATGTCTGTCGCCGCGTTTCGCGCGAGCGAGCGGTCTTTCACCGCCGCGAACGGACTTGAAGCAACCGTTTCGAATCGTTCCCGGATTTTATCGCTGCTCAATGTCGCGATGCCGATACCAAGGAAAACCAGAAAGACCAGAATGAGTGGAATGGACTCCTGCCGCCGCTTGAGAGGGCCTCGTCGTCGAAAAAGCCGGAATAACAACGTTACTCCAGTTATGATGGTGAATATCATTAGCAGGGTGATTGCCATTCGGGAATAGGAAATAATCACCAAGCCACCGCAGCAGATGGCGAAAACCGTGGCCGCCGTTGCGAGGCCCGGGCCCTCTACTTTGCGGTTCGACCGCTGGTGATGCCACCATGCCAGTCCCACCGCGAGGCCGGCCATGAGATTGAAATAGCAACCGGCGTGATTCGGATAAATGAAACTCGAGACAAACGCGCCATTGTTCGGTTTGTACGATCCGAAAATTCGATCTGCGCCGGCCAGACGTTGCACGAATCCGAGCAACGCGAGGACGCTTCCGTTGGTGGCGAGCATCGCAAAAAGGGCGTGGTAGCTTTTCCTCCGGGTGAACCCGCCCCGGATTGACGCGACGAGCAGCACGAGCGAAGTGAAAACCGTCAGAACTCGCCACGGATTTGAGCGTACAAACGGCGCATCCACGCTGGAGGGGAGCCAGGAGACTGACGCCACCGGTTCCAGCCACCAAGACTCGGCGTTGGCGAAAAAACGCCAAGCGGGATTCAATCCTTGGACAGCGATATAGAGAAGAAAAACTACGCTCGCCCAGAACACAGAAGAGTGTGCGACGGGCGCCATCGGCCAGTGACGCAGCTTGGCAGCGTCATTCGCATCCACTTGTTGTGTTCTCGGTAGTGCGGCGAGAATAAATCCGAAGGCCGCAAGTCCCAGACTCACGAGTTGGCTCCAGCTGTGCATTGTCCCCAACGCCCAGGGCAGAAAGCACAAGTGCACGCTGGTCACGCCGACCAAGGCTGTTTCCAGTGGATGGAGGGGTGGGCGGCCAAACTCCACGCGGTGGCTGGTTGGGGCGACGGAAACTTCCAGTTGGCCGGTTGACCGAGATCGCAAAGGCACCCATCGAGAGCATCCACTGACTGGAAAAGCGTCCAGAAAAGTTATGTGGCAAACAGGTGAATTCTTACGATAACGCCGCCACGCGGGCCCTTTGGGACTGAAATGCGCTTGCGGGCGCCAGCTGCGGCATTGATTTCTTCTCTCTCATGCTGAAATCCATCAGCCGGCTATTGCCTGGTGTCCCGGAACGCTTTGCTGCGGCGCTCGCGGTTGCCGCAGCGTTTGTGGTTTTTCTGACCGTGGATCAAATGCATTGGTGGCAATTGAAGCCCGATTATGCCTTTGGCTGGCTGGTCCCGGCATTTGTGATTTATTTGATTTATGATCGGTGGGCGAAACTGCAGGAAATCTTCCGTGCGACCGGGACGAGTCCCTTGCCAGCTGGTTTGCGATTGGCTGTTTCAACCGCTGCCACCCTCGTGCTGATCGGAGGCCTCGTTTGTTTTTTGGTCGGGGCGATATATCGGGCGGGGGCGGGTGTGACGCAGCCCGGATCGCTGGCATTGGCGGTTGGATTTGCCGGTGTGTTGCCGGCCTTGATTTATTTCAATGTCCCTTCCGGCAGGGTGGGAGCGAAACTGCCGTCGTCGACGTGGAATGCGCTTTGGTCGGACGCGCGTCTGCGGGCCGCAGCGCTCTTTATCTTTCCCGCGTTGATCTGGATTCTTTCGGCCCCTCTGGTCACCGCGGTCGAAAATGCGATCAGCCTGCTGCTCCTGCGCAAGGTGGTCACCGTGGTGTTCACCGTCTTTAGTCTGCTCGGTTACCCTTTGATCCAAGAAGGGAACGTGCTGGTATTGCCCCATGGTTCAGTCGGAGTCGCGGACGCGTGCTCGGGAATTCGCTCGCTGACTGGCTGTCTTTTTGCCGGATCATTTCTCGCCGCCGTATTCATGGACAAGTTCTGGAAAAAAATCCTGCTCGTCGCCCTCGCCATGGCGTTGGCGTTTCTGACGAATTTGTTGCGCAGTCTCTTCCTGACGGGTTGGGCCTACGCGTACGGCAGCGACGCAATCGAGGGCCGGCTGCACGACGCCACCGGCTATGCGGTGCTTGGCCTTACTACGGTGGGATTGCTGTGTTTGATGCCGTTGTTCAATGGCGGGAATTGGCGGCGATGGCTTGGCGAAAGCACCTAGCGCCGCAGGTTTATCCGGCAATTTTTCCCCCCGATCGGACGTCCGTCAGGATTGCGTCGTGGTGGAAATTGGGTGCGACCGATTGAGGATCGGAAACCAGGTACCGGTCCAGGATCGATTGAAGATTTTGTAGACGGATGGGCTTGGCGAGATAGTCGTCCATTCCGGCGTCGAAGCACTTTTCCCGATCGCCCGGCATCGCATTTGCGGTCATCGCGATAATGCGAAGCGTGGGCGGGATTCCGAAGTCGCCAGTGGCTTGCGCGGCGCGAATGCGGCGCGTGGTTTCCAAGCCGTCCATGACCGGCATTTGGTGGTCCATTAAGATCAGCGCGTAGGGTTTTTTGATCAAGGCATCGAGCACCTGCTGGCCGTCGGCCACGATGTCTGCGTTATAACCAAGTTTGCGAAGTTGAAGCAGCGTGACCTTCTGGTTTACCAGATTGTCTTCCGCTACCAAGATAACCGGGCTGGCAGATGTCGTTGGGGAAAACGGAATTTGTTTCGCTAGCTCCGTCGAAACGGTGGCTCGGGGGAAGGTGGCTTCTCTTGCTTTGTCCAGTTTGACCGAGAACCAAAACGTCGAACCCACCCCCGGCGAACTGCGTACACCAATCTGGCCGCCCATTTGGGAGACGATTTTTTTGCAAATGGCCAGTCCGAGACCGGTCCCACCAAAACGACGTGTCGTCGAAGCGTCCGCCTGAACGAAGGGTTGAAAGAGCGATGATTGAACCGAAGGGTCGATTCCAATCCCGGTGTCGGTGATCTTAAATTCTAGTGCGTGGCCTTTTTGGGAATCTTCGGTCGCGGAAACGTGAAGGTCAACCGTTCCACGTTCCGTAAACTTGATCGCGTTGCCGAGCAGATTGAGGACCACCTGTTGCAGCCGGACCGGGTCGCCATGTGCGTAAACCGGCACCGAAGCGTCCAGATTCATCACGAGGTTGATTCTTTTCCGTTGCGCGGCGTCGAGGTGAAGAGCCACTGCGAGTTCAAGGGGTTCGGTCAGAATGAAGTCAATGGATTCGAGCACCACCCGTCCCGCGTCGATTTTTGAGAAGTCGAGAATATCGTTGATGATTTTCAGGAGTGCCTCGCCGCTCTGGCAAATCGTTTGGACCAGATCGAGCTGATTGGCCGTGAGCGACGTATCGAGCAAAAGATTGGCCATGCCGATAACGCCATTCATCGGAGTACGGATTTCATGGCTCATATTCGCCAGGAACTCCGATTTTGCGCGCGCGGCCCCGAGCGCGGCATCCCTGGCGTGTGCAAGCTCGTTGTTCAAGTGATTGAGGGATTCTGTGGTAACGTCCAACCGGTGGATTTTTTGCAGAAACAGTTCATGCTGCATGCGTACGAGTCGCTGCACGCTAATGAATCCGACGAACCATCCAACATCGTCGACCAGCATAACCTCGGAGTAAAACGCCGGCCCGGTCCGGTGGTTCACGGCGGACAGTACTGCCGAAATGCAGTCCCCGACGGCAACCTTCAATGAAGGCGGGGAGGCAAATTCGTGGATTTGAGCTTGGGCAAAGAGCGAGAATCCGAAACGACCGCCAAGTAACTCCTCCAACCGTTGACGCGTGATCTCGCCCAGGATCCGGTCCTCATCCAGCACCGCCGCGACCGCGACGTTGCAACGCTGGAGCTCGATCAACGCCTCCTCGATTTTGAGCGAAGGTTGAAGAACGCAGCTATGCGCCACGAGTGTCTGGAGGAACTCTTTTCCGTCTGCCTCATCAAGGGGATGATCTTGCCTGCTTTCAAGACGGACGGTCACCGATTGCCGGGTTGGATCGTTCACGATCAACCCTTCGACCTTTACGCGCCCGGGTTGAGTCCGGCAAGGTAACGTAAAGGTTACGATTGGGTGACGGCGACCGAGAAATTCGCGGTTAACACGAAATGGAACAGCGCTGCGATTTACGGCTTCCCGAACGCTTCAAGACCCGGAGCTCGAGAGGGGCGTTTTTTGGCGGACCGCTTCCCTTAGCTGCATTTCTTCCACCACATGGCCAATGCGAAACGGCTGGTCACCATATTCCTGATCGGCTTTGGAAGCCGGCTGTGGTAGCGAAGGGGGCGTAACGTCCGCGGCACTTACGAGAGAGATTCTACCCCCTTTGAGAGGAAGGACCAGTGACAAGCCGCGATACTCAACCGAAACCGTATTTTCCGTCGGCGAATAATTTTTGACCGAAATTCCGTTTGCCGAGTTATTGAGTTCGACCCACGTCGAGCGTTGGGAGTTTGTCTCCAACACGCTGAAATAGTGTTTTCCGTTTTCTTCCAAAACGGCGCGGAACTCCAAGGGATCCGCTAACGGCGCTCGACCGGGAGAAGAAGCGCCGGATAATCCGAACGGGGAATGATTTGCCAAATAGCTGAATTGGGCCGGCACATTGGACGCAACCACAAGAGCAGGCGTGATGCTCAAAATCATTCCCGATATAATGGAGTGAAATGACATGCGATTTTTTTGAAATGGCTCAGCCGTAAAGGCGTTCGGGGAAATTTCCCAAGCCCGGCATTGGGCCGCGTTTGGAATCCCATTCGCTGTCGATTCCCGCCGTCCACACCGACAGATCAGGTTGCTCGGCTTGCAGCCGGCTCAGGCCGCTAAAGCTCATCAGAAAACTAACCAAAGTGATATCTGCCGCGCCGGAGCGGCGGATGAAATTCAGCGCGAGGCTAGCGGACAGCCCGGTGGCAACCACGGGATCAAAGAGGATGACACGGGCGTCGCTGAGAGCTGGAGCATTGACGATGTGCAGACGTGGTTCGACGCCGGGATGGTCGCCCTTTTTTTCGAGGGTGACGGTTCCAACCAACGTGCCCGGGAAAAAATCGGCGACTTTGTGCGCCAGGCCAAGGCCGTGACGGGTGACCGAAAGAAAAATGACCGGTTTTGCGAGAATCTGGCCGGTGTAGGTGGTGGTGTGGGTCTCGATCAGTTCGTCCTTGCTGGGCAAAGTGCGGGTCGCTTCGAGGGTCAGCAGCACGAGCAGTTGGTCGCAAACCTGGCGAAACTGCGCCGGTTCGGTGCGTTTATTGCGCAGCGCCATCAGGGCATGCTGGGCGAGTGGATGTTCGGCCAGGTTGATTTTTTTCGCTGCCGGTGGAACAGGTGCTGGCGCGGGTACCGAGCTTTTTTCGACGGCAACGATGAAAGGCGCAGTCACGCGCGGTGTCTCAGCTGGGAGAGATTGACGAACCGGAGGATCCGAACGACGGAGTCGGACTGTTTTGGAGGAGAGGGTGAGCACGGTGTTCAATGGTTTTGGCAGTAAGCCCGCTCGTGGACCGACAACGCATCGAAGCGCCGTCCCTTCCATCGCGGAGAAGTTGGAAAAAATCTGGTCAAAAACTGAGCGATCAAAACCTCCAGTCAAGGTCCCCTTGAATTGCGCGCCAGATGTTACATCGGCGTCAGATGTTCGTAACGACAATGACGCAATTGCGGGGCGCGAGCGGGCGACTGGTTTTCTTTTTCCGGAGTCGGAAAGTGGAATTTGTTACAACGTTGTGACGGGCATGCGGCAAACGGGTGAAATGTGATGAGGTTCCGTCCCGCTCGCTTGACCGATTTTTTTTTTCGGCGCGATAGTGCACACTCAAATTACCGATGCGCGCCAAAGTCTTCCCCGCAATACTTCTCTCGTTGTTCATCGTTAACCGTGCCTCGACCGCGGACAAGCTGGCTATGCGGGCGAACTCGCCTGCGTTCACGTTGCCGTCAGTGGAGAGCCAGTCGCCTGAGGCTGCGTTCACTGATGCACAGATGGCGTTCGTGCAAAGTTGGATCAGGCAAAAGGCTCCCGAATGTCCGCCGGATATTTTACGGGCGGTGGCCCAGCAATTTCTCGAGGAACTCCAGCTGCATCATCCGGGGAAGCTGGATCAACTCACTTCCCCTGGTTTCCAGTCCGTCGACTTCGAATCGGCGTTATTGCGTGGCGTCGCGGCAAAGATGACGGGCGCAAACCATCAGTCGGCGCGGAAAGAGATCGCCCGCCGGCGGATTGGCGCGATCCAAGTCGCCAGTGGACGAGATCCCCGGATCGCACTGACGGAAGCAGCCGGTATTTTGGAAAAAATTCGGGATGGATCGCAAGCGCAGTATCGTCGCTTGGTGGATGGAAGAATGGACGATGACGACCTGCAGCTGCAGATAAAAAAGACCGGGGAGACCGGAGCGCCGAAAACCGGGAAGGAACCGGCGAAACCAAAGGTGATAACCGCCTCGGAAATCGTCTCCGAGTTTTCCCGTCGCAACCAGGTCGGGTCTGCCGTGCAGCGTTTGCAGTCATACGTGGTCGAGGGACGAATTAACGCAGCGGGTGACGACGAAGATATCCTGCTTTTTCGGATGCGGCCTGATTCTTTCCGGCTGGTGATCCGTGCGGAAGGGAAAACCCGTAATATCCTCGGGGCCAATGGGGGCCATTTCTGGCAACAAGTGGCGGGCAACGCCTCACAGGTCGTCGTTGCGCAAGCGTTGGGGAAGCGACGTTACCTGACCGAATTTGTTGATCCCTTTTTCGAAAGCGATGACTTCACGTTTGACCGCCTTGAGGATGGCTCTGCGGATGGAAAAAACTTTTATCGCATCTTGGTGCGACGACCCGACGGTTCCAGCTATGTCGCCCGCATCGACACCGAAACGTTTCGGCAGGTCGGTCGTGAAAACGACGATCATTCGACTGCCTTGTACTCGGATTTTCGTGATGTCGGCGGGGTGATCTATGCCTTTCGTGAGGAAGTGACGGACCAATCAGGTCGTAAGAGTGTCCTTGACCTGACCCGCGTTTCACCGAACCCCGGATTGATCCACGATTTTTTCGAATCACCGGCGCGCTCTGAGTTCGGTTACTTTGAGTTGGAAAGCAGCCTTTCGCCGG
Organism: Verrucomicrobiota bacterium; assembly: GCA_043759025.1. Taxonomy (GTDB): domain Bacteria; phylum Verrucomicrobiota; class Verrucomicrobiia; order Opitutales; family Opitutaceae; genus Lacunisphaera. The sequence goes on from JAYVMJ010000302.1 coordinate 7,245, forward strand.
CACCGAAAGCCCCAATTAAATTCAACTGATGAAAACCTCTTCACCTGCCGGGGCGCGTGAGATTTTTCGCAAGCTCGGATTCTACGGCGCGCTCGGATTGCTGGCCATCTACATCCTCGGCGTTACGGCGGGCTACTGTTGGTTGCATTTTGCGCGCAAAAACGAGGGCGTTTCGTTGATCGATGTCGCCTTGTTTAGGATCGGCGCGATCCGTCACGACATCGCAACGCAACATTTTGCCAAGGCGCAGGTCGAGTGGGACGCAAAAAATGTCCAGTCGGCCTATCTGTTTTTTTCCGCTGGAGTCCGGCAGGATCCCGATAATATCCTTGGTCGCTTAAAAGCCGTGTCTTTTCTGCGCAGTGTGGGCGCGGGCAATATGGCGTTGATCATGTTGGAGGAAGGCTTGGCCCGTGCGCCCACTGACGGGCGTTTGATCCAACAGACATTTGAACAGCTGTTGACTGCCGGGAGGAATCGGCGGGTATTGGAGCTTTTGAAGGAAAAATATGGCACCGGATTGTCCGGAAAGGACGGTGTCCTGCTGGAGCTTTACGAAGTGGAAGCCACTGTAGCCGCGGACGGCGCACCTGCGGCGCAGAAACTCTTGGGAAAATATCCCGCGTTGCTGCATGAACCAGTTGCTTCGCGGACGGTCGCCCAGATTTTTTGGGAGAGTAAGGAGCGATTGAGGGCAATCGATGTATTGCAGGATTATTTGCGAACGGATGCCGGCGTCTTCGGCGACTATGCCCAACTCGCCAGCTGGCAGGAGGCAACTGGTGAGACGTCCGATGCGGTCCAGACGGCGCGGCGGGCCACGGCCAAATTTCCGAGCGCACTTCCTCCCCGGGTCTTGTTGATCGAAATGCTGGCGGCGGACGCTCCCGCGCGGACTACTTTACAGTATGCGATTATCGATTTCCTGCACGATTTCGGAACGCGGCCCGAAGCTTTGCAGGAATTGTCTATGCTCGCGGGGAAGAAGGGGTGGGTTGAGCTGAGTCGGAACATTTATCAAGTGGCGGCGAACCAGCAGCGGGATCTCAATATTTTTGCCTTTGCCTACAGCGACGCATTGGTGAGGGTCGCACGGTTCAATGACGCCCGGGAAGTATTGACGGAGTTGGAGGTGCAGTCTGCCGATGCCAGCGTGCCTTTTATGGTGCAGTTGCGGCAGCGCCAAATCATTGTTGCGGCTGCTCGAGGCGACTCGGACAACGTGCGGGAGTATGCGAGGCGGTTGGGTTCGGTCCTCAGCCGCGATCCGGACGGGCTCGAAGCCTGTCGCCGGATTTTTAGCAAGCTCGGGATTGCCGGCGCGGTCGCGGAGCTTTCAAGTCGTTCGCTGGTGGCGAGTGCCGGTGCGAAAAATTAATCGCAAGGTTGCGCACGCGAAAAATAGCGGAAGCGCGATTTCGTTATTATTGCACCGGGAAAATTATCGTGCGATCGGAAATCGGGCGGAGATTTCCG
>JAYVMJ010000303.1:0-2906 GCA_043759025.1 Verrucomicrobiota bacterium
GTTTTTGCGCGAGCAGGGAGGCGGCGAGCTTCTTCTCCTGATAAGCCTGCACCTTGGTCGCGGCGACCTGCTGGATCACGGTCGAAAGTTCGGCTTGGGTTGGAATCTTGACACCCGGTTTTTCCACATTCTCGGCGACGATGAGACGATTTTTCGGTGTGATCCATTTCTGCGACAGCTGGTTCACTTCTTCGAGGGTGACCTCGGCAAGGTGGTTTTTGGCAAAGCCGAATTCGAACTCGATGCCGGGCGCGGGATCCTGAGCGAGGAAATTGGCGACGTAAGCGTTCACCAGCTTGTTCGATTCGGTTTTATCGCGGTCGAGGTAGCGCTGTTCCAACGAGCGCATCAGCGTTTTCTTGGCCCGGTCGAGTTCATTGGCGGTGAAACCGTGCTGGCGGACGCGCTCATTTTCGGTGAGCACCGTCGCGAGGCCGCGTTCGACGCCATTGTCCGGCACTACAATGGTCAGCTGGTAGGCGCCCTTCGCCCGCACCCACAGGCGGCCGTAGGTCGCTTGCGAGTAAAGGAACGGTGGATTCGCCTGCTGGATCAGTTCATTGAGCCGCAAATTCAACATTTGGAGAAAGAGCTGCTCGCGGAAATACCGGAGAAAATCGGCGGAGTTTTCATAGTGCGGCGCCTCGGTTTTGAACGCGAGAATGAGGGCATTGTAGGGATTTTCCCGGTCGGAAACGATGGAGTAGAGCGGCGCGTCGTTGTCCGGAATAGTGCTGATCTCCTTAACCCGGGGCGCATCGGGCGCAGGGATGGCGCCAAACTCGGTTCGGATTTCCTGCTCCATCTTGTCCGGATCGATATCGCCAACGACAATCAGGGCCATCAGGTCGGGACGATACCAGTCGTGGTAAAATTTCTTGATCGTGTCGTAGCTCATGGTCTCAACCGACTCCTTGGTGCCAATGGGCAGGCGCAGGGCATACTTCGAATCCTTGAACACGACCGGGAGAAATTTGTCCAACATCCGTTGATTGGCTCCCCGGCCGAGCCGCCATTCCTCAACCACGACGCCGCGCTCGAGATCGATGTCGGCGGGTTCGAAGCTCACATCGTGCGCCCACTCTTTCATAATCTTGAGACCGTTGTGCAGGGTTTCGGCGTTGTCGGATGGCACCGACAACATGTACACGGTTTCGTCGAACGCGGTATAGGCGTTGATATCCGGCCCGAAGCCGGCGCCGATCGACTGGAGATAGTGGATCAGGTCGGTTTTGGGGAAACTCTTGGTCCCCTTGAAGCAAAGATGCTCGATGAGATGCGCGAGTCCGAGCTGATTGTCATCTTCCTGGATCGAGCCCGCGTTGACCGCGAGCCGCAGCTCAACCCGCTTCTCCGGCTTCACATTTTTCCGGATATAATAAGTGAGGCCATTCGGGAGCTTGCCGGTCCGGACTGCCGGATCGAGCGGGAGCGCCTCAGTGGCGGCGAGGGCGAAAAGAGGCAGCAGCAGGCCGATGAGAGCCAGGCAGGCCAACCGCGATCGTAAGTGTAATGTTTTCATAGAGGAAAGAAGGAGAGGGAAACAGGGGGTTCGATTTTCAAAGCGCTTTTTGCGGCGGAAAAGGATCATTTATGTTTGGTCCATACAGTTTGGGTAGCTGGCCTTTCTTGAATGGAGGAACTCAACTTTGCCGACCCCGGCTGATTTCCCTAAAAAGCCAAGCCCGCGCATAGGCCCAGTCCCGTTTGGCGGTGGGGACCGCCACTCCCAGCGCCTCGGCCGCCTGCTCGATCGTGAGTCCGACAAAATACCGCAGCTTTACGAGCTCCGCCTTGCGCGCATCATGAGCGGCCAGACGATCCAAGGTCTCATGCACCGCCAGCAATTCGTCATCGCTGCCCGGCGCCGCAATTTCCATGAGTGGATCGTTGATATCGATGCGCTGCAATCCGCCGCCGTGCCGCTGAGTCTGGCGCTGGCGGGCGCGTTCGATAAGAATTCGCCGCATCGCCTCGGCGGCGGAGGCAAAGAAATGCGCGCGGTTTTGCCAGTCCGGCTGCTCGGCCCCACCCAAACGCAGCCACGCCTCGTGCACCAACGCAGTGGGTTGCAACGTATGACCAGCCGTTTCCCGAGCCATTTTCGCTGCGGCCAGCTTGCGCAGCTCGCCGTAAACCAACGGCAGCAATCGATCGGCTGCCGGCGCATCGCCCCGCGCGATGCCATTCAATATGACGGTTAGATCTTCCACGAATGCTCAGAATGAGTCGCGCTCAAAGTAATGACGCCCGGATTTGCCTCGCGAATCCGTTTTTCCAGCGACCGTGAGTTCGGTTGACATAGCCGCGGCGTTCAATTGGCGAGCAACGGAGTGAAAGCGAGATTTACCAAGATCCATTGCGAAGGCAGAGCTGAATGGGAACCTGCACCCGGCAATGATGGCACGCAAAGCAAGACCCAGGTGATCGCCAGCGTCACCCCGAGAGAGAGAAGTCCGATACAGAATCGATGCCATAATTTCATTGGGAGACGGGATCAAACGTTACGGTTTGCCCGGCAGCGGCGAGGCCGAAGCTGCCGTTGTATACTCGGCCGCCTTGGCTTTCCAATCGGCGACCTTGGGGAGTTCGTTGGTGGCCGTGTAGATTTCCGCGAGGAAATTTGCGGTATATTTCAACTTGTCGCGCCAAAACGAAAATAGCGGGTCCGATTTTTCGGGTCCGTTCTTTTTCAGATTATCGAACACCGAGAGCAACACCGACTCGGCCTCACGGTATTTTTTTTGGCCCATCAGGCATTCGCCGACCGCGTATTCGGTGACGGCAATCCGCCAATGGCCGGCAGGCAATAGTTTGCGACTGATCGCCAGTCCTTCACGAGCGCTGGCTTCGCCCTCGATGGACTGACCAGCGCTGTTCTGGATCCATGACAGGGTGCCGAGCGC
>JAYVMJ010000304.1:0-2962 GCA_043759025.1 Verrucomicrobiota bacterium
ATCCCGGTCACCACCTATCCGCCGGCCGCGCCCGTTGTCGTCACCGATCCCGCTAATATTACGACGGGGACCTCGACGGTAACGGTCGCTCCGCTTGCCACGGTGATCTACCAAGCCGGCACCAGCGTGAAACTCGAACCGGGTTTCACTGCGACGAAGGGCGCCAACTTTTTCGTCGCGATCGGTCCGACCGTCGACACCGACGGCGACGGGATTCCCGACGTCTGGGAGCGTGCCTATGGCTTGAATCCTAACAACCCGGCCGATGCCAATGCGCTCGCAGCCGACGGCAGCGGGCTCACCAACCTGCAGGAATACCTGGCCAACACTTCGCCGATTGTGTTTCAGGGCCTGAGCATGGGCGTTCTGCCGACGGGGTTTCAAGTCATCCTGCCCACGCCACTGAAACGTTTCTATGGCCTGAAGACCATCGACTGGTCCGTCACTCCCGTCGCAGCTCCCTAAATTCATTTCACTGTCCGATCATGGAAAACAAATCTTCAAAAAAAACCGCAGCGGTCCTAATGACCGTTGCCGCTCTCGCCATCATCGGCGTGGCAATCTGGTGGCTGCGCCCGGCGGAGTCCCATCCGCGTGCCCCAGCGATGACGACCGTTCAACCCGCAAAGCCTGCGCCCCATATTTCCTCGGAGGCCGCGCCCACCGAAAATTCGACCGCCTCCCCAGAACCGCGAACGACCGCTCCGGCCGCAGCCACTGCGATTTCCTCAACAGCCCCGATCGTAGTTTCAACGGCGGCGAACGCCACCTTTACCGCGGCTGCCGCGCCCGCTGTCGTACCCGTAGTGGCAAATCAGCCCACGCCATCGTCGCAACCGACCAACGTCGCGCCGCCGGACGAAATCACCGCCTCCGCGCGCATGTACGCCGCGCACGCGTCGCTGCGCACGCCGGAGGAATCGGATCCCGATTCGAAGGCGAACCAGCAAATTCTTCAGACCATGGTGTTGAAAGCCCTTCAGCGAAAAGACACCGCCGCTTCCGCCCTGACCGCTTCCCGCTGATCATTTAACCCTGTGAAATTTTTTCCCCACCCGTCGTTCAGGTCCTTCCGTCGCACGCTCCGTTCTTTTTGGACGATTGCAATTTCGGTCCTTGCCGCCTTTGCGAGCGTGCCTGCATCCGCGCAGCTGGTAGGCACCTTGCCTGGCGCTGTCTCGGTGAACAATCGCGGTGCCGCGAACTATGCGATCCCGCTAAAAACTCCCCCTGGGCGGGGAGGGATGGAACCCCAACTTTCAATTAACTACGATAGTGAATCCGGCAATGGTCCGCTCGGGGTTGGATTTTCAATATCGACCGGATTTGCCCAGTCCATCACCCGTGGCCGGTCGATCCTCGCGCGTGATGGGATCGTCAGCGGGGTAAATTTCGACAGCAACGACAAGTTCTATTTGGACGGCAAACGCTTGATCTGCGTGAGCGGCACTTACGGTTCGCCCGGTAGCAGCTATCGCACTGAGGTGGACTCGTTCCTGACGATCGCAACCACTGGAACCGGTTCGAATATCGAGACATTCGTCGTCACCGACAAATCGGGAGTAACGATGACCTTTGGCAAATCCGGAAGCACGGTCGACGGGTATCAGGTGGGTGCCGTGTTGGGCTCGGACGGGAGGACCTGGCAGGCGGACACTTTGGCCAACACCTATGCGTTGAAGCAGGTCTCGGACACGGTGGGAAATTACGTTTCCCTCACTTACTCCAATCCGGTAGTCGGCGAATACGTGCTGGCCGAAATCGACTACACAGGCGGCACTGGCATCAATCCGGCGTTCGCAGTGACCTTCGGTTACACGGGACGATTGGATGCGACCCAGACTTTTCAGGCCTCGCGCCGCTTCGACCATAGCCAGCGTTTGCAAACGATCACCACGCTAGTAGTCACTGGTACGGTCACAACGGCGGTATATACGCTCTCCTATACGAACGGGACGAACGCCGGCCGGTCGCACTTGGGATCGATCGGCGTCCAGTTGGCCGATCCGGTCAGTGGAATTTTGAAGAGTTTGCCCGCCACCTCGATCAATTGGCAGCCTGACTGGCAAGCGGCCACGGAAACGTTTGCGGCGCCGTTTTCGGTCAGCACGCAATGGCCTGGCGGCGCCTCGAATGGCGCCGATTACGCCCAATTCGGCGACGTGGCGGGTAACGGCATGGAAACGCTCGTCCCTCTAGCGAGTCATTCCGGACTGGGTGTGCACAGTTATCTCGGGGATATCGATGGCGATGGACGCAAGGATATTGTCACTCTGGTTTCCCCGGCTTCGAGCGGCACGTCGATTCCAACGATAACACTCAACGTAGCCTTGGCAAAAACCGGCTCGGCGCAGCTTTTGTCGCCAAGTCTCGTCCTCACTTCCTATTTCGCCGATCCGATCACTCCAAATAACAGCGTCGTGAGTTATTATCTCTATGCAGCGGAAGGCGAGGGGGTGGGCGCACGGGTGACGGTGGCGGATTATACCGGGGATGGCCTCGACGACGTAATGGTTCACTCGTTCGACGGGTGCCTGTACTTGTTTGAGTCCACCGGAACGGGATTCAACCCGGTGCGAAAGGTCGCTTCCGGCATAGGTGGAGCGGGCGATGTTTCCCAAGTAGATTTCAGTTTAATCTGGTGGCAGACCATCCCTGCCGAGATTATTTCCCACGCATGGGTTAATGCCATGCCCTGCGATCTCAACGGTGACGGCCGGATGGATTATGTATTTACGGATTGTACGCGTGGTGTGTCGACTGCGCCCTACACCGGCGTGGTCAGCTACAATTCAGTCCGCGCATTGAAGGGAGTGATGTCGCTCCCCGACGGAACTTTCTCTGCGCCTTTTCTGATCAACCAATTTGTGGGCGTCCACGAGGGTTTGGGCATGGATCTGAATCACATGAACAGCGGAGTATTTCCAGGCGACTTCAACGGCGACGGATTGACCGATTTCCT
>JAYVMJ010000305.1:0-4603 GCA_043759025.1 Verrucomicrobiota bacterium
CGCCACCGCGAGTTGCTGGAATTCCCGTACCTTATGCGCGTTGCCCGTGGCCAGGTAAATCCGGCGGACGTTATTCTCCATAGGGTTGCTTGCGGCTAAAAACCGCCTCGTCGACGAACATCTTTTCAGGATAACGCACATACCCGCGCATCAACGTGTCGTCGCCGTGGATCTCGTGCTTGATCCGCTCCAACCGAATGGCGTTGGCCAGCGTCTCCGTGCGAAGTCCGCGCAGGATACTCTTTCCTTTGTCGTCCGCAAATAGCACCGGCGCGTGAAAAACAAAAAGGTAATCCAACTCCCGGCCTTGCAGCAATTCACTTAAGAGTTGCGCGCCGCCTTCAAAAAAGACTCCGGTAATTCCTTCCGCCGCGCACCGGAGACGGAAATCCTCGAAATTCACCTTCGGCGTACTTGAGGGCAAAACCCACGTCTTCACCCCGAGCGAACTCAGCTTCCGCACATAGCCGAGACCGCCATGCTGCGTCGTCACCACAATCGTCCGCTCCCGATAGTCGTCGGTGTAGACCGCCGGCAGTGATTTTTCATTCACCGTGCGCAACAATCCATCGAACACAAAACGCCACGGGCACCATTCCACGTCGCCAACCCTCGCCGTCAAACGCGGGTTGTCCGCCCGCACCGTACCCGCGCCCACCGCGATGGCCGGGAAAAGTCGGCGCCACCGGTGTCCATCCGCGCGAGCCTGTTCGCCGGTAATCCATTTTGAATCACCCGTGCGCGTCGCCACTTTCCCGTCGAGCGTAACCCCGGACTTGGCCGCGAAAAGCGTGCGGCCGGTCGTGATCCAGCGATTGAAAATCAAATTCATATCCGCGCACTCTTCCTCGATAATTCCATTCACGACCTCGACCCCGGCAGAGCGTAGCAACTCAAACCCTTTCCCTGCGTGATGCGGATTGGGATCGGTCGCACCAATCACGACCTGCTTGATCCCGGCTTCGAGAATCGCGCTCGTGCAAGGCGGCGTCTGCCCCTGGGTGCTGCATGGCTCCAATGTAACATAGAGCACAGCCCCCTTTTTCGGCTTCCGTCCAAGCGCGCGCAACGCATTGATCTCAGCGTGGGCCTCACCGGCCTTCTCATGCCAGCCTTCAGCCACGACTTCGTCATCCTCGACAATCAACGCGCCCACCATCGGATTCGGGTGCGTGTCACCCCAACCGCGTCGCGCCAGATCCAGCGCGCGTCGCATGAAAAAAACTTGAGCGTCGCGGTCCGTCATTGGAAGCGCCGCAACTCTTCCAATGACACATACGGGTTGTTTCGCTTCTCGCTTCCGACCGTCGTGTCCGATCCGTGCCCGGGATAAATAATTGTCTCGTCGGGCAGCGTGTAGATTTGATCGCGGATTGACTTGGCGAGCAGATCATAGCTCCCGCCGGGAAAATCCCAGCGTCCCACGCCGTCCTTGAACAGCGAATCGCCCACCCACGCGGTTTTCGCCGCGCGGGAATAGAACAAAATATTCCCCGGACAATGCCCGGGCACGTGTCGCACTTCAAAATCGTCGCCCAGCGCCTTGAGGTGGTCACCCTGCGCAATCCAACGGTCGACTATCACCGGTTCCAAGCCCAGGCGCGCACCCATGAATCCATCCATCACCTCCGGCGTTTCGATGAGGGGCTGATCGGCCCGGTGCGCAAAAACCTTCACTCCGAGTTCCCGTTTAACCAGAGCCGATTCCTGCGTGTGATCCCAATGTCCATGCGTGAGCCAAAGCTCCTTTAATACGCACGACTGGCGGTCCAGCAGCGGTTTAATTTTTGCCAGAATGTCGCCGGGCGCGTCAATCAACACCGCCTCGCCGAGCTTCGCCTCGGTAAGCAAATAACCAATGGTCTGGATCGGACCTGACGGCAGGACGTGAATTTCCACGCCGTTGTGATGCGACCGCGACGAACCGCCCGCAACATCAAAGAACTGCGCCGCGCAACCCGGCAATTCACCCATCCTTATCCGAAACAATTATCTCACTAAACGGTGGATTGAATGGGACAGTAAAAGACCCCGAGGCATTGAACCCAAGCCAACCATGCCGCCTATCGGTTATCCCCTCCTCCGTGGCACGGGCGTCCCGCCCGTGTTCGCCCGGCCCCACGGGCCAGACGCCCGTGCCACCTTCCAACCCAAGCCAACCATGCCGCCTATCGGTTATTCCCTCCTCCGTGGCACGGGCGTCCCGCCCGTGTTCGCCCGGCCCCACGGGCCACAGGCCCGTGCCACCTTCCAACCCAAGCCAATCATGCAACAGGCGCGGGGTGGAACCTGACCTCCGGGCAGGTTTTCACTGCGCGCACACTCTCAGCCCGCCCGGAGGTCGGGCTCCACCTTTCAGCGTCCACCTTTCAGCGTCCACCTTTCAGCGCGGATAATACAGCCGGGAATCCTCGTTCAACGGCATCGTTCCGGCTTGCGCAGCGATTCGTCGATCGCCCGGAGCAGAACCGAGGGACTGAACGGTTTGGCGAGAATAGCCGACACCCCCAACGCTGAAAACTCGGCCGTCTTTTCCTCTTGTTCGAGACCGGTTGTCGCAATGACCTGAACATCCGATTTCAAAACCCGCAAGGTATGGATCAACGCGAGTCCGCCCATCACTGGCATCATCACGTCGGTCACGACCAGTTTGATGATTCCTGCATGTTCGATGAAAATCCGGATGGCTTGCTCGCCATTCTCCGCAGTGAGCGCACGATAGTTGTGCTTTTCCAAGACGCCGCGCAACGCGGACAGAATATGTGGTTCGTCGTCCACCACCAGAATCGACTCCCCGTTGCCCTGTATAAACGGGTTCGCCGTTCCGCCGGTTTCAACCGTGATTTCGGAATCGGTCGCGGGCAAATAGACGCGAAAGGCCGTTCCGCTGCCCGGTTCGCTATAAACGTTAACGAATCCTTTGTGACTCTTCACGATCCCAATCACCGTCGACAAACCGAGGCCGGTACCCTTCCCGATTTTCTTCGTCGTGAAAAACGGATCGAAAATCCTGCCGATGATGGACGGCGGAATGCCGTGCCCCGTGTCCGACACCGTGACGAGCAAATGCGGACCGGGCACCACTCCGGAATGAACTTCAATCTCCTTTCCCGTGAGATATAAGTTCCGCGCCGCAAGCGTCAGCTTGCCGCCGTCCGGCATCGCGTCGCGCGCATTCACACACAGGTTTAACAACACTTGGTGGAACTGCGTCGCATCGACCACTACGCTCCAAAGATCAGTGGGCAAATCCTGAACCACCTCAATATTCCGCGGAAAGGTTTCCTGCATCAGATTGATCATTTCCTTCACGAGATGCCGCGGTTGCATGGTCGTCCGCAGCCCTTCGATGCCCCGGCTGAACGTCAGGAGCTGGCCGATGATGGCCGCACCCCGCTGCGCGCTGCGTTCCACCATCGTCAACATTTCCCGGTCACGCGATTCGACCAACGTTTCTTTCAGCAGACCGGCCACCATCAACATGGGCGTGAGAATATTATTGAGATCGTGCGCCACGCCGCTCGCGAGCGTACCGATCGCCTCCATTCGCTGCGCGCGGAGAAACTTCTCCTCCATCTGCCGGCTTTCGGTCACGTCCCGGGAATTCACCACGATTTTCTTTCCCCCGTTCAAACCATCCATGCTTTTTCCCATGGACTGGAAAATCCGCCAGGTTCCGTCACGATGGCGTATCCGGTACTCCACCGCGCGGGGCGTATCGACCCCGGCCAGCACATCCCGCATGCCTTCCTCCACTTTATGCCGGTCGTCGGAATGAATGAGGTTCAGCACATTCTTTCCCATCAACTCGGCTGGCTCGTAACCCAGAATGCGCTGGGTCGAAGGGCTCTGAAATTCCACCTGCCCTCTCTCATCGATGACCATGATGACGTCGGAGGAGTTCTCGATCAGTCGCCGGAATCTCTGCTCACTCGAGCGCAGCTTTTGCGCCGCAATCTTCTCGTCCTCCAGCACACTGAGCAAGGCGCGTCTCGCCTTCTCCGCCACCGCCAGCAGTTGATCCGCTTTCTCTTTTTCCTTCGCGACGATCCTCCCCTGCACTCTCAATTCGAGTTGCGCGCCGACCGCCCGGCTCAAGGCACCCAAGGCTGCGATTTGTTCACCGGTCAGGCTCCGTGGTTTGCGGTCCATCACGCACAATGTGCCAATGGCTTGCCCGTCCGCCGCCAGCAACGGCGCTCCCGCGTAAAACCGGATATGGGGATCTGAAATCACGAACGGATTGTCCGCGAAACGCGCGTCCGTTTGGGCGTCCTTCACTTCCAAAATCTCGTCTGGTTGCAGGATCGTGTAGGCACAGAATGCCGTATCCCTCGACGTTTCCGTAATGTCGACCCCCACGGTGGCTTTGAACCACTGACGTTTTCCCTCAATCAACGATACCATCGCCATCGGCACCTGGCAGATGTGCGCGGCGAGAAACGCGAGATCGTTGAATTCGCGTTCGGGCGGGGTATCAAGGATTTCGTACTGGCTGAGGCTCGCCAGCCGTACGCTTTCGTTTGGAGGGAATGGCGCCTTCACCACGATTGCGGGGCCAGATAACGGCCGGGTTGATTTTGTCGCGCGAGCAATTCGTTCA
>JAYVMJ010000306.1:0-4171 GCA_043759025.1 Verrucomicrobiota bacterium
GGAGGCGTTGCGCTCATGCGTGGTTTGAGCACGAAAAGGTCATGGATTCCCGTTGGCTGGTTGTACGGTTATCGGTTCGCCGTGGTGGTGGTGACTGAGGATGAAAGCCACCACCTCGACTGTTTTCTTCTGACCGAGCACTGGCTCCCACGCCGGCATGCCCTTGGCGAGTACGCCCTTTGAAACCGTGTTATAAATTTCCTTGGGCGTGCCGCCGTGGAGCCACGCGGTATCAGTAAGATCCGGGCCCACTGCGGACGGATTTTCCGACTTGCCCCTCAAACTCGGCAGATGGCAGGCGACGCAGAGTGAGGCGAAGGTTTGTTTCCCAGCATCCGTGAAGACGGCGTTCTTGCTCATTTCCCAAAACTTATCGTCGTTGGAAACATCGATCGATCCGGCCATCTTGGCGGCGGCGATGCGGGTCATCTCCGCGTCGACCCTGCTCCCATCGGACGGCACCAAGCCGGCGATCACGTTCACAAACCAGTAGACGATCCAGAACACGATCGCACCATACAGGGTGTTCAGCCACCAGTTCGGGAGGCGCTGGTCGTATTCCTGGATGCCGTCATAGACGTGTTCCCGGACCTTGATGCCGGGATCTTCGGGCGGTGGTGGGGCCGGAGCCATGGCGGACAATCAGTTGTCGAGCGGAAGGCGGGCGAGGCGCTCGACCTCGACCGGTTTCATGCGCGAAGCCCGCCACGCAGCGGCGGCATAGATGAGGGAAGCAACGACAAGGGCCACGATGGGAAAGATCAACTGCCAGTCTTCGTAGATAATGCGGCGGAACATAAGTTTTTTAGCTGAGGGTTGAGGAATTAGAAAACGAAACGATCAGTGGGCGGAAACCGCGGTCGTCGCACCGGTGGGATCCCATTTCTTTCCGAGACTTTGCAGGTAGGCGATGAGCGCGACGATTTCACGGTCGGGGTCGACATAGCGGCCCTGTTCGCGCAATTCCTTGGCGATGGCTTTGGCCTGTTCCTTCGCGATCGAATCAATCATGGCCGGCGACCAAGCAGGGAACGGCACACCCAGCATGCGCTGGACCCGGATCTTCGAGGAAAGCGCCGCGTAGTCTGTGCTTCCTTCCTTCAACCAAGTGTAGGAGGGCATATTCGAGCCGATGGAAATATTCCGCGGATTCTCCAGGTGATCGTAATGCCAGGCGTCGTTGTATTTTCCGCCGACGCGGGCTAGGTCCGGACCGGTGCGCTTGGAGCCCCATTGAAACGGATAATCCCAGATCGACTCGCCCAGTCGGGAATAGTCGCCATAGCGCATCACGTCGGGCACGAGCGTCCGGATCATTTGCGAGTGGCAGTTGTAGCAGCCCTCGCGCAGATACAAATCCCGGCCGGCGAGCTCGAGCGGGGTGTAAATCCGCGCGACGCGATCCTCCGTCTGCATGGTCCGCTTGATGGTGATCATCGGTATGATCTGGATCAGTCCCCCCACGACCACGGCGAGGAAAGTCAAGATCGTGAACGGAAGCGCACTGACCAGCAGGCGGTCGTACCAATCCGCCCATTTGCCTCCCCGGATCTCAAAATGCCCGATGGCGAGCAGCACGGCAAACATCGTGCCGACCAGACCGATAATGTTGAGCCAACCCGTAGTGAACATCCAAATGCAGACCCCGAGCAACGAAAGCGCAGTATACAGGAACGGCGCACTGACCACGGTGCCTCGAACTCCCAGACGTCTGTCCGGCTGCGGTTCCTCCACGAAAACCTCCATCGTGCCGTTCACCGGCGCGGCGTGCCGGATGCTGCGCCAGATGTTGTAGATCATCATCAAAAAGCCCGTGAGATAAATTCCGCCTCCGACCACGCGCAGCAGCATCAAGGGTCGAATCGCGTTGAGCGTCTCGAGGAAATTCGGGTATTTCAGGATCGTGCCGTTCTCGGCGGTGGCATTGAGCATCAAGCCCTGCGTAATCCCCGAAGCCCACATCGCTGACACGTAGAGGAGAATTCCAGTCAGCCCCAACCAGAAATGCAGGTTGGCGAGCGACTGCGAATACAGCGGGCGATTCCAAAGACGCGGCACCAGCCAGTAGAACATGCCCGCGGCCATGAATCCATTCCAGCCCAGGGTTCCCGCATGCACGTGGGCGATGATCCAGTCCGTGTAATGCGCGAGCGCACTGACTGCCTTGATGGAAAGCAAAGGCCCTTCAAATGTCGCCATGCCATAAAACGTGAGTCCGGCCGCAAAGAATTTGATCACCGGGTCGGTCCGCAGCTTGCCCCAAGCCCCGCGCAACGTCAGCAAGCCGTTGAGCATGCCGCCCCACGACGGGGCCCACAGCATGAGTGAAAAAGTGGTGCCGAGCAATTGCAGCCAGTTCGGCAGGGCCGTGTTGAGCAAATGATGCGGGCCGGCCCAAATATAGAGGAAGACCAGCGACCAAAAGTGGATGACCGAAAGCCGGTAGGAATACACCGGGCGTTCCGCCGCCTTCGGCACAAAATAATACATGATGCCCAGGATCGGCGTGGTCAGGAAGAACGCCACGGCGTTGTGCCCGTACCACCACTGGACCAACGCGTCCTGCACCCCGCCGAACACCGGATAACTGTGGAGCATCGAGGTGGGAATTGAGAGGTGATTGACGATGTAAAGCATCGCCACCGTGATGATCGTCGCGATGTAGAACCAGATCGCGACGTAGAGCGATTTCTCGTGGCGCCGCGCGAGCGTCCAGAAGAAATTCACGGCGAACACCACCCAGATGACGGTGACCGCAATATTGATCGGCCAGATCAGTTCGGCGTACTCCTTGCCGCGGGTCAGCCCGAGCGGAAGCGTGATCGCCGCCGCAACGATGATGAGCTGCCAGCCCCAAAAATGCAGCGCGGATAAAAAATCACTCGCGAGGCGGGCCTTCACCAACCGCTGCGTTGAATAGTAGATGCCCGCAAACATCATGTTCCCCACGAAAGCGAAAATCACGGCGTTGGTATGCAGCGGACGCAACCGCCCGAAACTCAACCAAGCCTTGCCGAAATTGGCCTGCCAGTAATTCAACTGGGTGGCGATGAGGACGCCGACCAGCATCCCAACCGCGCCCCAGATGAGCGAGGCCAGCATAAATTGCCGGACAACCTTGTCATTAAACTCGATGGTGATTTTCTTGCCAGTGGTCATGGAGAGCGTGTGACTTCAGGAAATGGAAGGGGCGGAAGGGCGCACGTGCTTGAGACAACCCGGACAAGGCGCGCGCTTTCCCGTATGGCAGCCGCAGGCCTCGTCGCCGTGTCCGTCGTGATCGTGCAAATGAGGCGCCTCGACCGGTGCCGCGGATCGGGTTCCTTCTTCCGCCAAGGGGAGGAGAGAATCCCGTTCAAGGCTGCCGAAACGCCGACGGCGCTGCTCCCAGACAAACAGGCCGATGAATAAGCCAGCGAGCAGCAGACTAAAGAAGAGAGTGAGAGGAATCACGGACATGGCGTGGATACGTCCGCGACTTCAGCAGCGAGGCCGCCGCGGCGGTCCCGGGCGACACCAACACAGCGCCACCGCCGACTGCATCGGGTCGGCGGGCGGTTCCAAAATGGAAGGTGTAGTTGGATGAAAGAGCGTCATTGTGAGTGAACGTCTCCCCATTCTACCAGTGGCCTTGCGTCGGGGCTCTGCATCGATTGTCGGAGACCACGCATTTTTTGCCTGGCTTCGCAAAATGTGCGTAATTTTGCGCAATAGCCGCCGAGAGCGAGGTCGTCGGATGCAGTAGGGTATGCGCAATGGAAACCCCACTTTCAAACCGGCTCATTGAATTGCTACCCGCAATCAAGGGTCGTTGGGAGGCTTTGTTGAAAACCGAGTTGAAATCTGGCCCATCCACTGGCGGCGGCGTCACCGCCGGGATGCTCGTGTTGATGCTGGGCACCACCTTGGCGCGCCTTCCGGTCAGAGTGACCACATTCAACCCGTGCGCCGCCGCAACCCTCCCGCCCAACTCCCGCCGGAAAAAGCAAAGCGACAACTGTTGCCGTTGCGGGCTCGATTTGCTCATGAACTACTACATGGCAGGAGCTCGGGCGCCACGCGATGTCCTGCCCCGGGACCTGGGCGAGGATCGCGTTCTCGTCTCTCATTGCCTCAGCCGCCTGGCCCACGAGGAAATCGAGGGACTCGCGTCCGTGTGTAATTTCAACGG
>JAYVMJ010000307.1:0-2841 GCA_043759025.1 Verrucomicrobiota bacterium
GGGCTTCATGATCACTTCCTCGTCCGACAGCGCGGTGAGGCTGGCGGGACACCAGTTTACCATTCGTTTGCCGCGATAAATATGTCCTTTCGCAAAAAGATCCACGAACACCGTCAACACCGCTTTTGAGTAGTGTGGATCCATCGTGAACTGCGTCCGGTCCCAATCGGCGGATGCGCCCAATGCCTGAAGCTGCTTGAGAATCGTCCCGCCTTTCTCTTCCCGCCACGCCCATACTTTCTCGAGGAATTTTTCCCGGCCGAGGTGATGGCGCGTTTTCTTTTCCTTGCGGAGCTCGCGCTCCACGACGGTTTGCGTGGCAATGCCCGCGTGGTCGGTTCCGGGCAGCCACATGGCTTCCTTTCCTTCCAAGCGCGCCCGGCGGATCAAAATATCCTGCAGCGTGTTGTTGAGCACGTGCCCCATCGTCAGCACGCCCGTCACATTGGGCGGCGGAATCACAATGCTGTAAGGCTGCTTGTCCGCGTTGGCGGGCTTGTGACCCGCGAAGCAACCGGCCTGCTGCCAGGCAGCATACCATTTTTTCTCAACATCGCGCGGTTCGTAGCTCTTGGTGATCTGAGGCATCAGTTCGGATTCGGGTTTAAACCCGGAGTCAACGCCCCGGGCCGGCTGCTGACAAGCTGGTTTGCAGCATCATGCCGCCATTCTCGAACGAGCCGCGGGCTCTGCCCGCGCCACGATGCGCGTTAACCGCGATCCACCACGTCCAACTCGGGCCATTGCGCAATCTTACGGTGCAAGGTTCGCCGGCTGATGCCCAGTAGTGTGGCCGCCTTCGTGCGATTGCCCCGCGCCTTCATCAACGCTTCCCTCAGTAGCCGCTTTTCGTTGTCCTCGACCGAGTACGGATTCGCAGGCGTCGCCGTGAGCATCGATGGCGGAGGCGCCGTTTCGCCGCGAAATTTTGGCTCCAGGTCGAATTCGCTCATTTTGCCGCCGCGCCGCAACACGACGGCGTTTTCGGCAAAATTCCTCAATTCACGGATGTTGCCCGGCCAAGGATAACTCTGCAAATGCCGCATCGCACCGGGCTCGATCGTGACAGGCTCATAGCCATTCTCCTTCGAGTAAACCTTGATGAAATGTTCGAGCAAAACCGGAATATCATCCACGCGTTCGCGCAACGGCGGAGTCATGATGCGAATAACGTTCAGCCGGAAAAACAAATCCTCCCGGAATTTCCCGTCCTTCACCATCTGATCGAGATTGCGATTCGTCGCCGCCACGAGCCGGACGTCGACCGTGATGGTTTTGGAGCTGCCGATTCGTTCAAAACTCTTGGTTTCCAGGAAACGCAGCAGCTTCACCTGAATCTCCGGGCCGATTTCGCCGATTTCATCGAGAAAAACCGTGCCGGTGTCCGCCATTTCAAATCGACCCTCCCGGCGCTCCGTAGCTCCCGTAAATGAACCGCGCTCGTGGCCAAACAGCTCGCTTTCAAGCAACGTCGCCGGCAACGCCGCGCAATGCACGGGCACAAAGGGCGCCTGGGCGCGCGGGCTCGCCTGATGAATCGCCTGTGCAATCAACTCCTTGCCGGTCCCCGTTTCGCCTTCGATCAAAATCGTCGCTTTGGACGGTGCCACTAGTTTCACCCGCTCAATCACCTCCGCCAGTTTCAACGAATGCCCGATGATTCCGCCCAAGTTGAATTTTTCGTCGAGCCGCTCGTGCAGTTGTTTCACTTCGACCTCGAGCGTTTTTGTTTTCAACGCCCGCTGAATCAGAATCTCGAGCCGGTCGATCTGCACCGGTTTCGTCAGAAAATCCACCGCGCCCCGCTTCATCGACTCAACCGCCGATTCGATGTTTCCGTAGGCCGTCATCATCAAAACCGCCGGCTTGTTCGACAGCGTCAGGGCTTTGTCGATTACCTTTAACCCGCTTTTCCCGGGCATCCGCAAATCCGTGATGATGACCTCGAATTCCTGCGCTTCCATCAGGTTAAACGCCTCGTCCGCGCTGCCCGCGACCGAGACATCATAGTGCTCTTGTAACGCCTGCTGCAATCCCTCGCGGGTATGCTTCTCGTCATCGACGATCAAAACGCTGGGCACCATTAAGCGCATGAAGGCAACGCTTCGCGCGTCGGTCAATGTGAAATGAGACGAGGTGACACAATACCTCATCGAGATCGCAATAAAGTCAGCCCGCCGGCTAAAGTTGATTGGAACAGACGCTAAGCCAAAAGCCATGCAGAAGACTTGCCCACGAAACACACGAACAGCACGAAAATCAGACGGATGCGCCGCGATTCATGGTCCTATTCAGTCCACCGTTAGGTGAGATAAAAAGCCGGATTGGGTTTGCCCGGAACTGCTTCTTTTCGTGTCATTCGTGGGTTTCGTGGGCCATTCCGATTGCATCGTTACGGCTCAGACATCCTGATCCCAAGGAATTAGGGTGAGCTCAACTCCGTCGCGAACCGGGATAAAACGAATTTAATGCGGAGGGCGCGGAGAGCGCGGGGCTTGACGTGATTTCACTCCGCGTCCTCCGCGTTAAATTCGTTTGTTTGGGCAGGCTGTTTCCTGGTCCCCCAGTCGCTGGATTGTGCCGTAAGTCATTCGAGTGCCGGCTAAAATCCCCGGTAGTGGTATCAGGAATATTTTTCTCCGGGCCAAGAAAACCGGACTGAAGGATGTCTCGCGCAGGAAGGAAAGAGAGCGAAGGAATCCGGGCAAAATGGCCTTCGTCACCTTCCCGTCCTTCGCGAGCCAATTTCTGTTTCAGGCTCAGTTCGTTTCCCCTCTCACCCACGTTGCACGGGCTGAGGTCAGGAGGTCTGAGGCTGGTGCGCGCTTGGGACGACTTGAG
>JAYVMJ010000308.1:0-11859 GCA_043759025.1 Verrucomicrobiota bacterium
GCTTTGTAAACTGTTTTCATGGCTGATGGTGCGATTAGGCGACGGTTTTGCCTTCCTTGCGACGAACGCGCTCTGCGTGCTCGCCAACGATGCGCACGCCTTTGCCCTTGTAGGGCTCTGGCGGATAGTAAGCGCGGATTTCTGCGGTGACCTGACCGACGAGCTGCTTGTCCGCGCCCTCGATCTTCAACTTGGTTTGGTCGGTGACGGTGATTTTAATTCCGGCTGGGATGTCGTGAAGAATGGCATGCGAGTAGCCCAACGCGAGGTCGAGCTGGTTGCCCTTGAGTATGGCCTTGAAGCCGACGCCTTGAATTTCAAGCTCCTTGAGGTAGCCGACGCTGACACCCTTAACCATTCCGGCGATGACGGAACGGGCGGTGCCAAACATGGCGCGGGAAAAGCGAGTCTCGTCCGAAGGCGAGACGACAATCGTGTTGTCCTTCTTCTCAATCTTCACGACGGGCGCGAAAGTTTTCTGCACTTTGCCCTTTGGTCCTTCGACGAGCACCGTCGTGCCTTGGATGTCGATTTTGACCTTCTCGGGAATGGATACGGGTTGTTTGCCGATTCTGCTCATGGTGTGATGCTCCTTACCAAACGGTGCAGACGAGTTCGCCGCCGAGTTTGTTGCGACGCGCGTCCTGGTCTTTCATGAGCCCCTTGGACGTGGAAATGATGGAAATGCCGAGTCCGTTCAAGACGCGGGGAATCTCGGAATAGCCGGTGTAAATGCGACGGCCGGGAGTCGAGGAACGCTTCAAACCGGTGATGACCGGCGCGGTGTCAACGTACTTCATTTGGACGACGACGGTCTTGTGACCACGTTCATCGGCGCCGGTGGCAACGCCCCTCACGAAGCCTTCCGACTTCAAAATGTTTGCAAGGCTCTCCTTGAGATTGGAGTGCGGGATGATGCACTCGGCGAGGCCGGCCTTCGACGCATTGCGAAGGCGGGTCAGGAAATCACTGATTGGATCGGTCATGGATGGATGTTATTTGGATTGCCCGTCGGATCATATCCGACTTCCGGCGGGAAAATTGATTACCAGGAGGACTTGGTGACGCCAGGAATCTTACCCGCGAGTGCGAGTTCGCGCAGCGTGATGCGGGAAACCCCGAAGCGACGGTGGAAACCACGTGGACGACCGCTCAGCGAGCAACGGTTCCGGATCCGAACCCTCGAGGAATTCGCCGGCAGCTTGGCGAGCTTCTTCTGTGCGGTGAAGAACTCCTCGTCGGTCGTAGTCGGATTGGCGAGGATGGCCTTTAACTCGGCGCGCTTTGCAGCGTGCTTTTCGGTCAGGCGGATACGCTTCTTATTGCGTTCGATGGCGGATGTTTTCGGCATGGTTCGGCGGGCTCGCCACAGGTGCGAGCGGTAAGGTTAGGCAGCGGTGGTCTTGGCTGGCACGGTTTCAATGCGGCGGAAGGGCATGCCCATCAGCTTCAGAAATTCGCGGGCTTCGTCGTCCGTTTCAGCGGAGGTCACAAAAGTGATATCGAGGCCCATCTGGCGCTTGTTATTTTCAACGACGATCTCCGGAAAGATCGTAAAATCGGTGATGCCGATCGTGTAGTTACCCTGGCCATCAAGCTTGTTGGGCACGCCACGAAAGTCACGGATCGTCGGCAAGGCCACGGCCAGCAGACGCATGAAGAAGTTCCACATGTTTTCGCCGCGCAAGGTGACGTGGCAACCGGTGATCTGATTGGGCTTCAATTTGAAATTGGCGATCGCCTTCTTCGTCCGGTTCAACACGGGCTTTTGGCCGGCGATGAGGCCCATGTCACGAGCGGTTTCCGCAATAATATTCTTGTCGGCCTCGGCACCGATGCCGGTGTTGAGCACGATCTTTTCAAGCTTCGGCACCTGGTGCACGTTCTTGTAGCCGCGGGCGGTGGTCAAGGCGGGTACGACCGTCTCGATATAGAGTTTCTGAAGGGGTGTGAGTTTTTTGCTCATGAGTGCGACCGGGTTTCCGAGCCGGATGCGAAGGTTGAGTAGTTAGATTAAATAGGATCAACGCGGAGCGCTCGAAGCGCTTGCGCGACGAGATCAGCTTTTGGCAGCGGCGGTGGCGGCTGGCTTCTTGGCGCGCTTGGATTGCTCAAAGCGCGACAGGAGCATCAGGTTCGAAACGTGGACCGTGCCCTCGCGCTCAGCAATTTTCCCCTGGGGATTTTCCTGAGACTTCTTGAGGTGGCGCTTGATCATGGCGACGCCCTCGACAACCGCGCGATTCTTCGCGGAACGGATTTCAAGAACTTTGCCCTGTTTGCCCTTGTGGGAACCGGCGATGACAACGACGGCGTCGTTGCGTTTGATGTGAAATTTCTGGGCCATGTTAGAGAACCTCCGGCGCGAGCGAGATGATCTTCATGTAATTCTTGGCGCGGAGCTCGCGGGCGACCGGGCCGAAAATACGGGTACCTTTCGGATTACCGTCTTCGCCGATAATGACAACGGCATTGGAATCAAAGCGGAGATAGCTGCCATCAGAACGGCGGAGCGCGGCCTTGGTGCGAACGATGACGGCCTTGACGACCTCACCCTTCTTCACCGTGGCATCGGTACTGCTCTCCTTGATGTTGATGGTGATGATATCACCAACGTGGGCGTAGCGGGAAAGATGTCCGATCTTGCCGATCATGGACGCGCGGCGCGCGCCGGTGTTATCGGCAATATCGAGGATGGAACGCATCTGGATCATGGTAGTAGTTCCTTGTGCGGGTTAGGCTTTGTTGACCTTGGTGGTCTTGGTCGGCACGGCCTCGGCGACGTCCTTCTCGGTAATCGCAACTGAATCGAGACCCACGGAAGCTTCGACGACGCGAATGACGCGCCAACGCTTCAGGCGGCTGAGCGGACGGGTCTCCATGACCTCGATTTTATCGCCAACCTTGGACTCGTTCTTCTCGTCATGGACGTGGAGGACGGTCTTACGATTGATGACCTTGTGGTAAAGTGGATGCGGGGTCTTGTAAGGGACAGTGACCTTGACCGACTTGTCGCCCATCTTGGAGCTGACGAAACCAATCAGCGTCTTGCGGCGGTTGTGACGTACGTGAGTAGACATGATTTAGAGCGGTTAGCGCCGAGCGAACTCAGGCGGCGGCCTTTGGCGTGTTCTTCTGCTGGAGGATGGTCTCCAAGCGGGCGATGTCCTTGCGGTATTCGCGGAGCAAATGAGGCTTTTCAATCTGCCCGGTGTGCTTGCGCAGGCGGAGCTGAAGGAGTTTTTCCCGGGTCTCGCGGAGCTTGGTGGTGATCTCTGCCGGAGCGAGATCGCGGATATCTTTGGAAGTCATGGCAGTCGTTTTCCTGTTAATTAAGCTGCGGTGCCTTCGCGGACGATGAAGCGGCAGCGAAAGGGAAGTTTTGCATCGGCGAGACGGAAGGCCTCTTTTGCGATCGTGGCGGAAACGCCGGCGAGTTCGAAAAGGACCGCGCCGGGTTTGATCACCGCGACGTAATATTCAACTGGACCCTTACCTTGACCCATGCGCACTTCGGCTGGCTTCTTGGTGACTGGCTTGTGCGGGAAAATGCGGATCCAGAGTTTTCCTTTTCGCTTCAAGTGGCGTGCGATGGTCACACGAGCCGCCTCGATCTGCTGGCCGGTCATCGGGCCGCGCGAAAGCGACTGCAGGCCGAACTCTCCAAAAGCAAGAGTATTGCCGCGCTTGGCATTGCCAGCGCGGGAGCCTTTCATTGTTTTGCGATACTTGGTACGTGCAGGTGCGAGAGCCATGGGAACAGTGGGCGGTAAGCGTTACGCTTGGTGCCGGTAATAAAGGTTAGTTGGATTCGTCTTTTTTGCAGATCCAGCATTTCACACCGATCTTGCCCCAGACGGTCTGGGCTTCGGCAAAGCCGTAATCGATGTTTTCGCGCAGCGTGTGCAGCGGAATGCGGCCCTGACGCTGCCATTCACGGCGAGCGATGTCGGCGCCACCAAGGCGGCCGGAGCACTGGATCTTGATGCCGTCAATCCCGAGGGACATCGCGATCTGGATGGATTTCTTGATCGCACGGCGGAAAGCAATGCGGCGTTCAAGCTGGAGAGCCACGTTCTCCGCAACGAGCTGGGCTTCGATCTCGGGCTTCTTCACTTCCTGAATGTCGAGCAACACTTCCTTGCCGGTCAGCTTTGCGAGCTGGGCTTTCATGTTTTCGACTTCCTGACCCTTCTTGCCGATAACGATACCGGGACGGGCGGTGAAAATCTTGACGCGGACGCGATTGCCGGCGCGCTCGATGAAGATGCGGGGCACGGAGGCCTGCTTCAACTTCTCCATCAGCGTGGAACGGATGATCTGGTCCTCGTGGAGGAACTTGGCGAAATCCTTCTTGCGCGCGAACCAGCGTGACTGCCAGTTGCGGCGGACGGCGAGGCGGAAGCCTGTTGGGTTGGTCTTTTGTCCCATGGTAGAAGTTAGTTGGATTTGCCGTCGGAGAGGATGATGCGCAGGTGAGACATGCGCTTGACGCGTGGTTTGGCGGAACCCTTGGCTCCAGCCTTGAAACGTTTCAGCACGGGGCCGTTTTCGATGAGCGCGCGATGAACGACGAGCTGGTCGGCGGAGATGCTGTTATTGTTCTCGGCGTTGGCCACGGCGCTCTTGAGCGTCTTGGCCAGCAGGCGCGCGGATTTGCGCGGAATGAGGGCGATGTAATCGAGGGCCTCGGTGACGCTGCGACCCTGGATGAGGCGCGCGACTTCGCGAACCTTCTTGGGCGACATGTGCGCGTTGCGGGTGAGAGCTTGAATTTCCATTGTGGTATTCCAGTTGGGCCGGAGCCTCAAATTTCCTTACGGGTCATGCCACCGTGCGACTTGAAGACGCGCGTCGGGGCAAACTCCCCGAGCTTATGGCCGACCATGTTTTCCGTGATGTAAACGGCGATGTGGGCCTTGCCGTTGTGAACGCTGATAGTGTGGCCGACAAAGTCGGGCGTAACTGTCGAACGGCGGCTCCATGTCTGGATGGGCTTGCGCGAGCCGGTCGTCTTGGCCGCCTTCTGGATTTTCTCCAACAGGTGGTAATCGACGAAGTAACCTTTTTTGATCGAACGTGCCATGGTGAATTATTCTCCGGATAGCTCGGGGTTATTTCTTGCCACGCGGCGGACGGCCGTTGGCGCGAACAAGAATGAATGAGCTGGAAAGCTTGGTGCGGCGGCGCGTCGGGAAACCCTTCGCGAGCTGGCCCCAGGGGGAAACGAGATGCTGGCGACCACCACCACCCTTCGATTTACCCTGACCACCACCGTTCGGGTGATCGACCGGGTTCATCGCCACACCGCGAACGCGGGGACGTTTGCCGAGCCAGCGGTTGCGACCGGCCTTGCCGAGCTTCTGCTTGGAATGGTCTGCATTGGAAATTTCACCGATCGTCGCGCGGCACTTGGCGTTGACGAGGCGGGTTTCGCCGGAAGAAAGGCGAAGTTGCGCGTAACCGTTTTCGACGGCGACGAGTTCAGCCGAGGTACCGGCAGCGCGGGCAATCTGCGCACCACGTCCTGGCATCAGCTCAACCGAATTCAACTTGGTGGCGGGGGGAATCCCCGCCAATTGGAAGGAGTTACCGGGACGATAATCATTCGTATCCGTCTTGACGGCGGAATAAACGGAATCGCCAACGACCAGCCCCTGCGGAGCGAGAATGTATGCTTTCGTGCCATCGGTGTAGGCGAGGAGCGCGAGCAATGCACTGCGGTTCGGATCGTATTCGATCGCCTGAACCGTGGCCTTGATATCGAGCTTCGTGCGTTTGAAATCGATGATGCGATAGAGTTGCTTGTGACCACCGCCGTGACGGCGCGACGTGATGCGACCGTACGCATTGCGGCCACCGGTCTTCGGCTTGGACTCGACGAGCGAACGCTCCGGGCGCTTTTTGGAAACTTCCGCCGGCCGGTTCAACGTGGTGAATCGGAGGGAGGGCGTGAGAGGACGAAAAGATTTAAGGGCCATGTTGGTTATCTCCAGCGGGCTCAGGTGAGCTCGATCTTGTCACCTTCTTTGAGCGTGACGATTGCGCGCTTGCTGTCGGAAGCGGTGATGGGAAGGCCGCGGCGCGAGCGTTTTGGCTTACCTTTCCGATTTTGAATATTCACGCGGGTGACGGTGACTTTGAAAGTCTGCTCAACCGCAGCCCGTACGGTGTACTTCGTGGCCGAGGAGAACACGTCAAACGTGTATTGTCCGTAGTTGGAGGAAAGTTTGTTAGACTTTTCCGTCAGACGGAGGTGCTTAAGAATTTTGTCGGCGTTAATCATGACTGGGCTCCGGTAGCGCGAATGATAATCTTCTCGATGGCCTTGGTGGAAACGACGATCCAACTGTACTTGACGAGATCGAGCGTGTTGAGCTTCGAAGCTTCCTGTAGAGTGACGCGGGCCAGATTGCGCGCGGCGCGGGTGGCGTCGGTCGTGAACAAGTCATCGACGATGAGCACCTTGCCCTTCGGGGCGATGCGACTGATGATTTGGTTGAACAGCTTGGCCTTGGCCTGCTGGGGCGCGAAGGCCTCGATGACGCTGACGTCACCGGCAGTGGCGCGATCAAACAGAGCGCGGCTGAAAGCGAGGGCCTTCACCTTACCGTTGATCTTCTTGGAATAATCGCGGGGCTTCGGGCCGAACACGACACCGCCGCCGCCCCACAGGGGAGAACGGATGGAGCCGGCACGGGCGCGGCCCGTACCCTTCTGGGCCCATGGCTTCTTGCCACCGCCGCTAACTTCGCCGCGGGTTTTGGTGGAGTGCGTGCCAAGGCGGGCGTTCGCATTATGGGCAACGACCACTTCCTTGACGGCCTGCAAACCTTTCGTGCCTTCGAATGTCGGAAGATTGAATTCCTTCTCGGAACTATTCGAGGCGTCGGATGTGAAAATTTTGAGCTTCATGTGATGACGTTCTCCGGAGCTTAGGCTTTCTTGGCTTTCTTGCCGGAACGGATGACGATATCGTCGCCGTTTGCGCCGGGGATACAGCCCTTCACGAGGATGAGGTTCTTGTCGGCGATGATCTTGATGATCCGCAGATTCTGAACCGTGCGGACATCAGTGCCCATGTGGCCGGGCATGCGCTGATTCTTCCACACGCGACCAGGAGTCTGGCGCATACCGACCGAACCGATGCGGCGATGAAACATGGAACCGTGAGCGGCAGGACCGCCGGCGACACGGAAGCGTTTGACCACGCCTTGGAAACCTTTGCCTTTCGAGATGCCGATCACGTCGACGATCTGGCCTTCGGCAAAAACCGCGACGGTGAGGATATCACCGAGCTTGGCGGTGGACGTCTCGGTCAGGCGGACTTCGCTCAACACCCGAGGCGTGGTCTCAAGACCCGCTTTCTTGGCGTGATTGGCTTCGCCCTTGGAGGCACGAACGGCCTTCTTGGCACCGAAGCCGATCTGCACGGCGTTGTAGCCGTCAGACTCAACAGTTTTGATTTGGACCACCGGGCATGGGCCGGCTTCCACTACGGTGACCGGGACCAAGACGTTTTGAGCGTCGTAGACCTGGGTCATACCGATTTTTTTTCCTAATAAGGTAGCGATCATGGGCTAAGTGGTAGGTGGAGGGTTAGCTCCGTTTGTTTAGACCTACTTTAGCAAGGGCCGGGGTTAGCCGGCTGGCTGCTAAGATGGTTATGAGTGAAATTTTATACGTTGATAGTGATATCGACGCCTGACGGGAGATTAAGTTTTTTAAGCTCGTCGACGGTCTGAGCGGTTGGCTCGAGAATATCGATGAGACGCTTGTGCGTCCGCGATTCAAACTGCTCCATGGACTTCTTGTCGACGTGCGGGGAGCGGTTGACCGAAAGTTTGACGATATGGGTTGGCAAGGGAATCGGGCCCGAGACCCGAGCGCCGGAGCGCTTGGCGGTTTCCACGATTTCCACGGCGGACTGATCGATGACCCGATAGTCGTAGCCCTGGAGTTTGATGCGAATGCGTTGGCCTTTCATGGCAATATAAAGAACGAAGGTTGAAAATCAGGTACGAGCGGGACCCTTCGCATTGGTCTCGACAATCTTGGCGAGCTGCGAGTTCGGGACCTGCGCAAAGTGGGAGGGAGAGATGGAAGCGCTGGCGCGACCCTTCGAGAGTGAGCGAATATCGGTGACGTAACCGAAGAGGAGTTCAAGCGGGACGTGCGCGGTAACAATACAGGCCCCGGACTTATTATCCATGCCCTGAATCTGGCCACGACGCCGATTGATGTCGCCCATCAGATCGCCCTGGTACTCTTCTGGCGTGGTGACTTCAACGCCCATGATGGGCTCGAGGAGGATCGGATTGGCTTTCTTCATCGCGTCCTTGAACGCGAAGATGCCAGCCATTTTGAAAGCCATTTCGGACGAATCGACCTCATGGAACGAGCCGTCGATAATCTTGACGATCACGTCGACAACCGGGAAGCCTGCGACGACACCGTTGTTGGCGCCTTCGAGCAGACCGTCCGTGGACGGCTTGATAAATTCCTTCGGGATGGACCCACCGACGGTCTCATTGATGACCTCGACGCCCTTACCCTTCTCATTCGGCTCAAGCTTGATGACGACATGGCCATATTGGCCTTTGCCACCGGACTGGCGGATGAACTTACCTTCGCCATCAGCGGCTTTGAGAATAGTCTCGCGGTAAGCAATCTGCGGCTTGCCGGAAGTCGCCTCGACCTTGAACTCGCGCTTCATGCGGTCGATGATGATTTCGAGATGCAACTCACCCATGCCGGCGAGAATGGTTTGGCCGGTGTCCAAGTCGGTCTTAACGCGCAGCGTTGGGTCTTCGGCCACAAGGCGCTGAAGCGCGACGCCGAGCTTTTCCTGGTCAGCCTTAGAATTCGGTTCGATGGACATCGAGATAACCGGTTCGGGGAAGGACGGTGGCTCAAGACGGATATCGAAATCTTCGTCACAGAGAGTATCGCCCGTGATGACGTCTTTGACGCCGACAACCGCACAGATGTCACCAGCGTAGGCGACGTCGATTTCCTCGCGTTCGATGGCGCGCATCAGAACAAGGCGGGAAACGCGCTCAGTGCGGCGAGTGCGAGGGTTGTAAAGGGACATGCCGCGTGGCAACTGGCCGGTGTAGACACGGAAGAATACGAGACGACCCACGAAAGGATCGTTCCAAAGCTTGAACGCCAGACCGGCCATCTTGGCCTTGTCGTTGACGACAGCTTCCACTGGATTGCCGTCGCTGTCCTGACCCTGCATGGGCGGGACGTCGATCGGGCTCGGGAGATAGTTGACGACGCAATCCAGCAAGCGTTGGACGCCCTTCTTCTTGAAGGCGGAACCAGGAAACACACCGGTGAACTGCAGGGAAATGGTGGCTTTGCGGACGCCGAGCAGGAGCTCGTCGACGCTGATCTCTTCGCCGTTGAGATATTTCTCGGCCAAGACGTCGTCGAAATCAGAGACGGCCTCGATCAACTTGTCGCGATATTCCTTCGCCTGCGCCTTCATCGCCTCAGGGATTGGCATCGTGGTCGGCTTCATGCCGAGCGGATCGCCGGGGTTATCCTCAAAGGAATAGGCTAAATTCTGCACCAGATCGATGAGGCCGGTGAAATTCTCCTCGGCGCCGATCGGCAGATAGAGGGCATGGGCGTTCGCCTTGAGCTTCGTGCGAATGTCTTCGATACAACGGAAGAAGTTGGCGCCGACGCGATCCATCTTGTTGATGAAAGCAATGCGGGGAACGCGATACTTGTTGGCTTGGCGCCAGACGGTCTCGGACTGGGGCTGCACACCGGCAACCGCGTCGAACACGGCAACGGCGCCATCGAGCACGCGGAGGGAACGTTCCACCTCGGCGGTGAAGTCAACGTGTCCGGGAGTATCAATGATATTGATGCGCTGCTTGATCCCCTTCCACGGACCCCATGAAGCGTTCCATGCGCAGGAAATAGCCGCGGCAGTAATCGTAATACCACGCTCGCGCTCCTGCTCCATCCAGTCGGTCACCGTGGTGCCTTCATGCACTTCGCCCATTTTGTGGACGGCGCCGGAATAAAAAAGAATCCGCTCAGTCGTCGTCGTCTTGCCCGCGTCGATATGCGCGGCAATACCGATGTTACGGGTCCACTCCAATGGAAACGGACGGTCCTTGGAATTAACCGGCGAGACCTTGGCCTTGTCGGTAACGACGGTAATATTGATGGGCGTAGAAACGGACATGCTCGGAATTCCTTACCAACGGAGGTGGGCGAACGCACGATTGGCCTGGGCCATCTTGTGCATCTCTTCCTTCTTCTTCACGACGGAGCCGGTATTGTTGTACGCGTCGATAATCTCGGCGGCAACGGCTTCGCGCATTGGGGTGCCCTTGCGGCCGGCGGCGGCGAGGACGATCCAGCGGAGAGCGAGGCTCTCCTGGCGTTCAAACGAAATCTCAACTGGCACTTGGTAAGTCGCACCACCAACGCGGCGGCTCTTAACTTCAAGTTTCGGCCGGGCGTTTTCCATCGCACCCATCAGCAAATCGACCGGGTCGCCCTTCTGGAGCTTTTCGCTCACGCGCTCGAACGCGCCGTAAACGATGCGCTCAGCAAGCGTGCGCTTACCGCTCTTCATGATAACATTGATGAGGTGCGTTACCAACGGGCTGTTGTAACGAACATCTGGAATGGTGATGCGGCGGGTAGCTCTGCGACGACGTGACATAACGGCTTAAAAAGAACGAGGGTTAGGCTTTGGCGGCTTTCGGACGCTTGACCCCGTATTTGGAACGGGAGCGGCGGCGCTTTTCGACGCCGGTGGCGTCGAGGGTACCGCGAACGATGTGATAACGGACACCGGGCAAATCCTTCACGCGGCCACCGCGCACGAGCACGATCGAATGCTCCTGAAGATTATGACCCTCGTCCGGGATGTAGGAAATCACTTCCGTACCATTCGTGAGACGCACCTTGGCCACCTTGCGGATAGCCGAATTGGGCTTCTTTGGCGTGCGGGTCATGACCTGCACACAGACACCGCGGCGGAAGGGATTACCCTGCAACGCCGGAGCCTTGGACTTCGCCTTGATTTGGCGGCGGCCCTTTCTCACGAGTTGGTTGATGGTTGGCATGTGATTTCGATGGACTGTGGTGAAAGTGGAAAAGAGCGCGGAACCTACCGGAGACAAGAGGTCCGGCAAGCACTATTTCGCGCTTTGAATAGAAACACGTTTTTTCAGATGGAAAACCACCCGGAAACCGCGGCGTCAGGTGCCCCACCAGTTTGGCTGGAGAGGCTGGAAGTGACGAATGGGATGGTCAGAAAAACACGCCGCCCCACGGTACTTCAAGAGCTAAATGGAATTTTTCACAAAAATCTTGCCCCGAGGCATCGTCGGATAATTCCAGTGATTTCCGGAAACCCCCAGTCGCCTGTCAAGAACCAGAAGGTGCGCTCAAAAACAGAAACCGACCTTGGTCGGCGCGGCTTTCCCTGCCGGTATCCTTCGGCAGTACGGAGCAACCCCTACCCCAGTGGCATCTTGCCCAAACTTAACCGATTACGAAATGGCAAGAGCTGACCGGGAGTCGCTTGATGCCCTCTTGGTAATTTCCAGCATCAGGTTTTGTCGAAACGTAATTCTGGCGGGATACTGATATTGAATGATTTCAATCAGCGAGCGAACCCCCAATCCTTCCACGCCAGCCCAGCACTGCATTGATTCCACCGAGTAAGGAATAAAATCCGGATAATTGGCCGCCCCGGAAGCGTATTGGTCGGGATTGATGATATCACCGAGAAACTTGCCACCCGGTTTGAGGCGGCGGCGAATAAACGCCATCAACGCCACAATGGTAGGCTCGTCCAAAATATACAGTAGCTGGGAA